>JAYVZW010000082.1:0-7300 GCA_043783015.1 Verrucomicrobiota bacterium | reverse complement strand
TAGGAAGGATATCGACATGCCGGGAAAACGCCATCAGTTACTTCAGTGCGCCAGATAGCGTTCCGCCTCCAGCGCAGCGGCGCAGCCCTGACCGGCGGCGGTAATGGCCTGGCGATAGACGTGATCCGCTACGTCGCCGGCTGCGAAGAGTCCCGCAACGTTAGTTTGGGTGCCCTTGGTCTGCACAATGTAGCCGTTTTCATCAAGCGTGACAAGACCCTCCAAGAACTGCGTGTTGGGCACATGGCCAATGGCGACAAAGACGCATTTCAATTCCAGTTCGCTCTCCGCGCCGGTCACGAGGTTTTGCAGTTTTGCTGCGCGCACCTCGCCTTTTTCATCGGTCAGATACTCTGTGATCGTGCTGTTCCAGATTGGCTTGATCTTCGGATTGCCGAGGGTGCGATCAGCCATGATCTTGGAAGCGCGCAGTTCGTCGCGGCGATGGATAAGATACACCACGCTGGCGAACCGGGTCAGGAACGTCGCTTCCTCGCATGCGCTGTCGCCGCCGCCCACGACGCAGACCGGCACGTCCCGATAAAACGCTCCATCGCAAGTCGCACAGCTGGTCAGCCCGTGACCAATCAGCTTCATTTCGCCCGGCAAACCGAGATGCCGGGGTGATGCGCCAGTTGCGATGATGACGGTCTTCGCATGGAGCGTGCGCCCCCCTTCCAGTGAGAGCTGAAAGTGTCCATCGGCCGCTTTCGCCAAAATCTCCACCTTGGCGTAATCAACGCGCGCGCCAAATTTTTCGGACTGTGCCTGCATCTTCATCATCAGGTCCGGCCCCTGAATGCCCTCGGGAAAGCCTGGAAAATTTTCCACCTCCGTGGTCGTGGACAACTGCCCGCCAGGCTGTGTGCCGGAAAGCAGCAGCGGGTTGAGATTCGCGCGCGCGGTGTAAATGGCCGCTGTGTAGCCGGCGCAGCCGGTGCCGATGATGATGACGTTTTCCATGTCTGCAAGATAAAATTAAGCGCCAAAGATGCAAGGCAGCTCGCGTGGGTCAATCCCTCATTTGCTTGCAATGACCGGCGGCAGACTTAGAATGCCGATATGAGCGGTGCGTTGCAATATCTGACCGACACCAAGGGCGAGAAGACCGCCGTGGTGCTCCCTCTGCATGATTATGAGGAGTTGCTGGAGGACCTTGATGATCTTGCTGTGATCGCCGAGCGGCGCGACGAACCAGCCGTGCCCCACGAGGAGTTCATTAACAAGCTGCGCGCGGATGGCCTCCTTCCGACTTGAGTGGCGCGCTTCCGTCCACAAGGACCTGCGTAAGCTGTCGCCAGATATAAACGCAAAACTCGTGGCGGTCGTCACAAGCCTGATTAGCAATCCCCTTCCATCGGGTATAAAAAAACTAGCAGGATGTGAGCATACCTATCGGATTCGTAGTGGCGACTACCGCATTATTTACGAAGTGATAACATCGCAATCCCTAGTTGTTGTGCAGCGCGTCCGGCATCGGACGGACGCTTATCGAGATTAATATGTTCACTGGCATCGTCGAAACCACAGGCACCGTGCAAGGCATCGCCTTCCGCGAAGGTGGGGCGCGGTTTGTCGTGCAAGTCGGCGCGATGGCTGCGGAACTTTCGCTCGGTGAAAGCGTGGCGGTGAACGGCTGCTGTCTTACGGTCACTGAGTTTAATGGTGCAGCGGGGACAGCGGCATTTGACCTCCTGAGCGAGACTCTGCGGGTGACAAGCCTGGGCAAGTTGAACGAAGGCGGCATCGTTAATCTGGAGCGCGCGCTGCGTGTGGGCGACCGGCTCAGCGGTCACTTTGTCCAAGGGCATGTGGATGCCACGGCAGAGGTGCTCGCCTTGGAACCAGTCGGGGCCGATCACCGCTTTGTGGTCGCCCTGCCGCAGGATTGGGCGCGACTCGTCGTTCACAAAGGTTCCGTATGCATTGACGGCATGAGCCTGACCATCGCCGAACTCGGAACGGATCGCATGACGTTCTGGATCACGCCGCACACCTTCGCGGTGACGAATCTGTGCGCTTTTCGAACTGGCGACTTGGTGAACCTCGAGTTCGACATGCTGGCCAAGCACATCGAGCGTCTGGTGGCGGGGCGCTGAGAAGGTGCTCAATCTTGCTTCTCGAAGCGCAGCAAATGCTGGCCATCGCCTTTCTCCCGGGGATGGAAGAGCCAGCCGGGAGATTCGTTGCGCACCTCCCAGCCGGTGAGTATAAACTCGGGCAGGTAGAGATCGCTGTTCGGATCATAGATTTTCCGCCCGGAGAAATGGCCGGTCATTTTGTATTCGCGGTTATGGTCGAACCCATGTGCAGGACCGCCATCGAGAGGCATTTCCGGCAGCCGGTCCGGAGCTAGTTTGCGGTTTTCATTGATCAGCACCAGACGGGAATCATCCCATGACTGGCCGGGCCGTCGGATGTAACCCCAGAACTGGGTGCGTTCGATGTAGAACCGGCGCCCGATGAAGTAATCGCCGCGAGGCTCGCTCATGATCGAGAGCCGGCGTTCCTCAATGTGTTGCTGCACCATCGGGTCCGCACAAGCGGCGAGGAACAAGCAAGACAAAAGCAGAAGCGGTATGAGGCGGCGCATAGCGGAGAGTTAAGGAGCAAAGACGATTATTCAAGCATCAAGATTCAAAACGCCGTCCGGTCGGATAGCTGCCGACGCTGCGGATATTGGATGCGATGGCACGCGCTTTTTCAAGAGCGGCCTCAACTTGCGGCAGCGCGGGCGAGCCTTCGATCTCGATATAGAAGCGATATGTGTTCGGCTTGCCGCGAATGGGGCGTGACTCGATGCGCTTCAAGCTCACGCGCGCCTCCGAGAACGGGGAGAGAAAAGCGCAAAGGATGCCCGGCTTGTCCGGAAGTTCCACGGCGAGCGCGGTGCGGTTGTTTGCGGGCGAGGGGGATTTTTCCTGATGACCGATGAGAAAGAATTGCGTGACGTTCACCAGGCCGTCGTTGATGGGAAACTCCAGGAGGTCGAGTCCGTGCAGACGGGCGTTGCCACGACTGCCGATGGCGGCTGAGTTCGGTTCCTGCGCTGCGCGCGCTGCTGCTTGGGAAGTGCTCGGAAGTGGAACCCGGCGCGCGTTCGGATGCTGCGCCTTCAGCCACTCATCGCAATGATAAAAGGGCATGTAATGCGAATAGATCACGTCCACGGGACGACCTAGTTTCCCGAGCAGCGCCAGCTTCACATCCAGCGTCAGTTCCTCATGAATTTTCAGATGGCAGTTCGGATCCATCAAGCGATCTACCGTGGCCATGATGATGCCGCCGGAGGAATTCTCGATGGGAACAATGCCGAGCGCGTCCGGCTTGTTCGCGAGCCAGTCGAAGACTTCCTCCACGCTGCCGAGCGTGGTGATTTCTCCGGCGGGCGCGAATTGGGTGGCCACCAGATGAGAGAAACTCCCCTCGGGGCCGAGGCAGGCGATGACTTCGGGCATGACGCCTTTCATAAACGCAAACATCGCGGCAATCCAGACCGTTTCGCAGACATTGCGGATTTCTGATTGCGCGGCTGTTCTGCGATGCAGGTGGGCCGCTTGTTCGGGTCGATGCGTAGCGGAAAAAATTAAGATGAAATGAATCTAAAACTCACGCTTTGTATTCACGGCAATTATTGCTAAGATGTGCCTTCTCGATTTCCCATGACCTCCGCTGCTGCGCCCGCAACCCATCATGCTACCATCAATGGTCTGGAGAATGTGCCGACTGTCGGTGTGCTCATCATTCCGAGCAGGCTGGGGTTTTCTGATCTGATCAATTTGGAGAAAATGCTCCCCGGGCGGTCACTGGTTTATTTGATCGAGCACGACGCGCAGTTCTCGGAGGAATTGAAAAAGCATCTGGACAGCGATGGCGTTCATGCGATTGAAATACCTTCCGGCGCGGCAAAAGCGGATGCGCTGCATCGCGAAATCCAAGGCGAGGTCGCTAAAGGCAAGGTCATCATCTATGTGCCTTCAGAGTTGGTCGCCCCCGGCGCCCCCCTGTGCACTATCCCCGGGGCGAAGCTCGAATTTCTCATGCAGTTGAAGTTGCCGGTGCTGCCTCTTCATGTGCTGCACACCCATGATCTCGCCATGGCTATTGAGAGGAAGAGGCCGTCAGACGCGGCGGTTTTCTCTTTCGGCACCGCGGTGTCCGAGGGTTCGGTGTCAGCGATGCAGGAGTCACTCTTGCTGCTCTCGGAGAAAAGCTTCTCCCGGCTTCCGCTGCTTGATCTGCATCTGGCGCGCGCGCTATTGATGGGATTAAAAAAACACCGTTCTCACGCCTGTGTCATTGACGGGAAAGACGACAGGATTTTCAGCTTCGATAGGATTCTGGCCCTGGCCATCGTGCTCAGCAAGCACATCCGGTCCGCCACCAAGAAAAAGCGGGTGGGCATCATCCTGCCTCCGTGTGGGGCCGCGACGGTGGCTAACGTGGCCGTGCTGCTGGCCGGGAAAGTTCCTGTGAATCTTAATTTCACGGCGGGTCGCGCCGCGATTGAGAGCGCTATGAAGCAGGCCGAGACCGATCACTACATCACCTCCGATTTGTTTGTTCGGAAAGTGCAGACTTTCCCGTGGCCGCCCAACCGCCAGCTCACTTTCATCGAACGACTCCTGCCGATGAAGAAGGGGGCCATCATCTTTTGGTCGGCCGTCTCCAAGTTTCTCCCGACCTCCATCCTCGCGATGGTTCTGGGCGTTCCCAAAAAAGGCGGCGACTCCGAGGCCACGCTCCTTTTCACCAGCGGCAGCAGCGGCGACCCCAAGGGCGTGGTGATGAGCCATCGCAATCTCATGGCCAACATCTGCCAGTTCAGTTCGCGCCTGAATCTGAAGCGTGGAGACAGCATCCTCGGCTGCCTGCCGCTCTTTCACTGCTTCGGCAGCACGGTGACGCTCTGGTATCCCATGGTTCAAGGGATCAATGTGGTGACTTATCCCACGCCGTTGGAGATCAAAAAACTCGCCGAGCTGGTGCACAAGCACAAAATCACCGTGATGATTTCCACCCCGACCTTCCTGCGCGGTTATCTCAAGGGCGTGAACCCGGAGATGCTGGCGTCAGTGAATCTCATCGTCACGGGCGCGGAGAAACTTCCCAAAGCGGTGGCCGATGCTTTCGAGTCGCGCTTCGGGAAAAAAGTTTACGAAGGATACGGCCTCACGGAAACCTCGCCCGTTTCCAATGTAAACCTGCCCGATCCCGTGCCACCCAATGGAGCCGGTGATAGCTCGGTCATGACCACTCATCGCCCGGGTAGCGTCGGCCAGTTGGTGCCGGGCTTGGCGATGAAAATCACCGCGCCAGACTCTGATGCGCCCCTCAGCGTGAATCAAAGCGGCATGATCTGGTTCAAGGGGGCCAATGTTTTCAAAGGCTATCTCAAAAATTGCAAGAAAACGGAGGAGGTCATTCAGGACGGATGGTTCCGCACTGGTGACATCGGACGCATGGATGCAGATGGTTTCCTCTATATTGAAGGCCGTCTCAGCCGTTTCTCAAAGATCGGCGGCGAAATGGTGCCGCATGAAACCGTCGAAGAGAATCTGGTCAGAGCACTGAATCTCGAAAGTGAAAGCAACCGTCGCATTGCTGTGGTCGGCATCCCCGACACGGACAAAGGCGAGGCACTTGTAATGCTCACCACCTTGCCCGGCGGTTCCGTGCAGCAGGAGATTCTCGATCTGCGCTACAAGCTGCTCGATCGCGGTATGACGCCGCTCTGGATACCCAAAAAGATGATCCGCGTTCAGGAAATTCCCGTGCTGGCCAGCGGCAAGCTCGATATCAAGGCTTGTGAGGTCATCGCGATGACTGCGTGACCGCGAGGCTTATTTTTTCTGCGGTAAATTCAACTTAATCGACCTCTTCAAGCACGCTAGCTCTACGCCTGATCCCTTTCCCCTATTCAGGACAAGTCTCCTCGGGGTCGATTTATCGTGTAGTTGAATCCCTGCCGGTTGTTACCCCGACTTAAGCTATCTCACTTATCATTTTCCCAATAGGCAGCGATGCCAGCGCGGAGCGCTTCACGGATTTTTTCGCTCCGAAAAGCCGCTTTGGATTTAAGAGCGGCTTCAGCGGCTTCCTGCCAACCAGTCATCTCGCCCGCCTGACGCAGCGCGTGGAGAAAGAATCGCCGGTCATCATGAACGAGAAAAATGTCCTTCCTGCGGTTGCCTCTGGCCATGATATGATAGTAGCGCCTGCGAACTGAATGCAAATGCTGCGTGGCATGGAACGGCTGTAAGGAACGCACACCCTGTCAACTATTTGCACATTGGCCCTGTTTTTCTCCAATCTCTAGCCGTTGTTGTTTGATTGCTCAAACTGCCCCTTTTAAATTTCAAATTGCAGGCGGCGACTAAATACAAACTGCCCACATAAGCCGGAATACTTAGAGGATTTGCGCATCACCATGAAGATTCCGCCAACGGCAATAACAATGACCACCATCCATCCCAGCCAACTATGTTTGTCGCTCACTATCGCCGAGGGCTCTTTCCCGTCCTTGTGATGTGCGCTAGGCAATTGTTCTTTCGGCACCATCTCCACTGCAAGACTGCGAACATAATCAACATATGCGCTAGGTTCTAAGTATGTCTTTGGCTGAGTTACATCTTTGTTCACTTCGGCCAAAAGTTGATCATTCGGAAAAAACATCCTGTTCATACTGCGCAACCCTGTATCTACAATCGTCAAAGCCAGTTCAAGGTCTGACGACTCCAAAATTGCCTTTGTTTTTGGTGCAAAAGCACTTAGGTCATAAACGAAAGCATTCATCACAGCAACCCCTTTATGGGGCAGCAATTTTGCGGCTTTCAACACCTCAGGGCTACCAAAACGGTTCGTCATTCCCTGATTGATTAGATCAGTCTGTTGTAGTTGTTCCTTGCTCGTCATCTTCGGGAAAGAAGCCGTCACCGAAGACAACTTGCCAGATTGAAAGTCGAGACGATACAATGACCCCTGCATCACCCAATATTGCTGAGCATCTGCATCAGAGGGTCCCTTTGTAGCATTCGGGTATAACATGCAAAAGTCTTTCTCAGTCAAACCAAAGTTAAGCTTTTGCAAATTAAAGCCTGGCAGCGCCGATAACTCGGCAACTTGGGCTGGCAAAATGGTGCACATGCTACTGTAAGAGCATGTAAACAAGGCAAATAGCCACAACCTAGGCGTTCTAAACTGGTTCATTTTATTTTTTTGTCGTCTGACTGCCTCAAGATACCGTCACTTTGATTCGACTCCTTTGTCTTAGGCCACCATACCCACAATTCTCTTTTTT
>JAYVZW010000081.1:0-7306 GCA_043783015.1 Verrucomicrobiota bacterium | reverse complement strand
ATTGTCTTGCGGAGCACGACTCCCTATCATCCTGGCATGAGCACGGTTTGGTCATTCGACTTGGGCAAGGGCAGCATCGGTGAAGCGGTGCGGGATGTGAAAACGAATCACTTCCTTCATGTGGAGTCATTGCTGATACCGGCGGAGTTCGCCTCCACGAAGGACGCCACCAAGCGCCGCCGCTTCATGCGGACGCGCCTGGCCCACAAGATGCGGGAACAATGGCTCGATGAAATCTGGCGCAAGGCTGGACAGGAGCCGCTCATCGGGAGGCGCGTGGGGAAGGTGGATGGCAAATGGAAGCTCGTCAGTGAAGGCGACCCACGCCTAGAACGTGAATTCCCCGGAAAAGGAGACAGCACCTGCTACACCTCCTGACTTCTGCGCATCAAGCTCCTGCGCGGGGACAAGCAGGAGCCGTGGCAGATTTGCAAAGCGCTCCACTCGCGATTCAGAAGCGATGTTTGATTTCAGCTATCGCATATTCAAATTCACCGCCTATGATCGAACGATCCATGCCGAAAACGAAAACTTCCGAGAAGCCAAAACCTGCCGTTTACAAGGTGCCCCGCAAAAAGGCGAAACGTGAGGGTAAAGTAATTCCGGTTCATCCATTTGACCGGCATGCCGAATCTGTGGTTCGGGAAGCCCCTCCGCTGAAAGCACAGTCCGAAGGGGCCGACAAGCCGCGTGAATACAGGACGACTCAATACGGGAAGGTTTTTTTGGGAGACAGTCTAGACCTCATGAGCTCACGTGTGGCTGATTCCTCTGTGGACTTGATCATGACCAGCCCGCCGTTTGGACTGGTCCGCAAGAAGGACTACGGGAATGTGGATGCCCACAACTATGTCGAGTGGTTCAAGCAGTTCGGACGCGAGTTTCATCGGGTCTTGAAGGACACAGGTTCGCTTGTGATTGACATTGGCGGAGCGTGGATCGCTGGTCAGCCAACTCGTTCACTGTATCACTACGAACTGCTTTTGATGCTTTGCAAAGAGCTTGGATTCCATCTGGCTCAAGAGTTTTTCTGGTGGAATCCCGCACGGCTTCCGACTCCCGCAGAATGGGTGACCGTGCGCCGCATACGCGTGAAGGACGCTATCAACTGTGTTTGGTGGCTCTCTAAAACGCCTTGGCCGAAAGCCAGTAACAGGCGTGTTCTAGTGCCCTACAGCCCGGCAATGCAAACGCTGCTCAAGGTGGGATACAAAGCACAAATGCGCCCATCGGGCCATGACATCAGCGAAAAATTCAACACGAACAATGGAGCCGCGATACCGCCTAATCTCTTGGCCATTGCCCATACTGAGAGCAACAGCGAATACATGCGTTACTGCGCCACCAACAACATCAAGGCGCATCCGGCGCGTTTTCCTGTCGATCTTCCCGAATACTTCGTCCGCATGCTGACAGATCAAGGCGATTTCGTCATTGATCCTTTCGGAGGCTCGTGCGTAACTGGTGAAGCTTGTGAAAAACTTGGTCGGTCTTGGGTTTGCTGTGAACTCGTTGAAGACTATCTCCAAGGAGCTATGGGCAGATTCCAACAAGAAACGCTGTTTCCTGTAACCCGGACTAAAGCACCAGTGAACTACAACATTTCCCATCCTGCGGCACTCTGGAACGCGGATGAAGGCGACCTTCTGCCTCTGGATGGTGGCAAAACTCGACAACTCAAGAAATAGATATGGCAGCACTTCCTCCCGGAGAAATCGTCGAGGCAATCGTGAGCGCGTTTGTGGATTCAGGCGCACAAGCTCATCTTACTTCGCCTATTCGGTCACACCCGCGTAAATTTCTGGTGATCGAAAACGAAGTGGGTTACCCCGTCTGGTTTTATATTTGGACGATCACCCACGGCGGCGCCACCCGTTCAGCCGAAGAGTATCGCATCCAAATGACAACTGTGGAACCGCCTCTGGCTCTGAATCCTAGAGGCCCAACATTGCTCTTGGGCTGGAATCCCGACCATGAAGTTTTTGGGGGGTTCGACATAAAGCGGCATTCTGACGGGTTCCGCGCAGGCTCCAATTCGGTCCAGATTTCACTGTCGGCGCTTCGGTCAGCGCAAAATTTTGGCTGGGGTTTCTATACCAATCAATACAACGAGATCGCTGTCGCGTTTAAGCCCGCCGAGCTCGTGAATTACCTTCATAACGCAGACGCCCTACATTCACAGGGTGCAAAAGCAGCGACCCTGCTCAATCGAGTCGTCCGAATGGAGAACTTAACTGTCCCCGAGATTGAGGCTCTGCCTGCGCCTCGGAAGCGGATCATTGAAACCATTTCGAAGCTCGCCCGTGACGCTAATTTCCGTAACCAAGTCGTGTCCGCCTATGAGCAGCGTTGTGCGGTCACGCGCACACAACTCAAACTGATTGACGCTGCCCACATTCTTCCAGTTGGGGCAGACGATAGCACGGACAGCGTTAGAAACGGTGTTTGCTTGGCACCTACCTATCACCGTGCGTTCGACAACGGCCTGATTTACCTGACAACTGATTTCAAGATGAAGCTTAACACAACGAAACTGGACAAACTTACGTCGCTCAATTTGGTCGGCGGATTGGAGCAGTTTCGCCACTATCTCGATCAGGAAATCTTCCTCCCTGTAAATCCGCTCCAGCGTCCAGCACTCGACTACATTAGAAAAGCCAACGCTTTTAGGGCAATATCAGCTTAGCCTTCCATCGAATCGTAGACAGAAGTTCTTGACGCATGGTGCAGATAGCGACGTCAAACAGCGCTAAGCCAAGCGAAGTGCCGACTACGCTCTACGATTGTCACTTCGCTAAAATCGACGGACTAACATGGCTCCCATGGGTTGGAGCGAAGGTGCCTACTCTTCCTCAAAAGAATAAGTTGCTGATTGTCGGTGAATCGCACTATTCAAATGAGACAAACCCAAGCGAAGTTGCTACCCACGTTGCTTCTTTGATCGCGAACACGAACTACACGCGTGACATCATTCAGGAGTGTCCCGTGAACCAGGAATGGAGGAATCCGACCTTGGAGAACATCGAGCGGTTTCTGCTTGGCGGGCAGGCTGTGAACCGGGTCGGCCTTTGGAGTGATCTAGCATTCTACAACTTCGTTCAGCGTCCTATGGAGTATGCACTGCGGAAAGAGCGCCCAGCTTGGGACGACTGGGCGGCTGGTTGGACAGTATTTCAAAGCGTCGTCAATGTGTTGAGACCCTCCCATTGCATCTTTATTGGCGTCGCTGCAGCCAACGCTTTTGAGTGGACTATGAACAATTCAACCGCTTCGTTTCAACCGATCTCTAGGGTTGTAAAAATCCGCCGAACATGGGCAAGGTCAGCGCAACTTACATTGAAGGGACAAACAATTGGATTGTCTTTTATGCGGCATTGCGGAGCACACTTTAGTTGGTTCGACTGGCACGAATTTCTGAAGACTCAGTGTAGGGATATAGTGATTTCATTGAAGCAGCGGCACAAAGCCTTGAGCATAAGCGGGTAGGCTATTACGACCACTTCCTCCACATCATGCAGCATGGGATCATGCTGGGCATAGGAACGCTGGTTTATCACCTGCAAGGCGCCGGATGCGCAGGAACATCGGATGCCGCATGAGGATTTGCGCGCGGTGATCATCGCTGCGCGGGGCGTGACGATGAGTTCCAACTTCATCGGTGCGGTGCTGGAGGGGAATGGAATCATCCTGCACTGCAATGAGTCCTACCAGCCCTGCGGCATCACCGCGCCGTTGCAGCGGGTGGTTCATGCGCGTGCTTTCATGCACCAGTTCGAGCGACCGCGGCGGCTGAATGAAAAGCTGTGGAATGTAATGCTGCGGGGCAAGACTCTGAATCAGACTAAAGTATTGCATCGCTTTGATCTCCGCAGCGCGCACTTGGAGCGGGCGCTGGACAGCAAGCTGATTGATGAGGGGAATTGCGCGCGCCGCTACTGGCAGCTTTATTTTCCCAGCATCGGCTGGAGCGCCACCAGCCGCGATCGCAAGGAGAACACCGCACCTAACCAGATGCTGAACTACGGTTACACGGTGCTCGCGACATTGTGCCACCGCAGTCTGCTGGTGCACGGGTTGTCGCCAGCACTGGGCGTGCATCACAGCACCCGTTATCAGGCTGATCCGCTGGTGTATGACACGATGGAGCCGTTCCGCCCTATGGTGGATTGCCTGCTGGCGGAGTTTATGCGGGAGGAGGATGTGAGCATGAAGGCGTGGTGCAAGAGGGTGGGAACAGAGTTGCGGGAGCGTCGCGTGCAGCACGAGCGCTATTCGCTGAAACTGATGGACGCCATTGATGCCAGCGCCAGTTCGCTGACGCGCAGTTACGCGGAGAAGGACGCGGGCCTCTTCTGGGCACCAGTGCTGTGAAGACCTTCAGGCACAACGTGCCGCGACATACCAGCCCAGGGCAACGCCCTGGGTAGTTGATCCCACCATGAAAAGCCCTGTAGGGGCGTAACAATACGGCGATGATTGAGCACACCTTGTTTCGCCCCTACAGGGCTCCCGCTCTTTTCTCAACTTACCCAGGGCGTTGCCCTGGGCTGGCATGTGTCGCCCCTTTGGGGCTGAGCGATTGAGCATTCCGTGGAAATGAAACAAAGTCCTTTTCGTATGGGTTGGATACTGGTCATGTTTGATTTGCCAGTGCTCGCCGATGAGGAGCGCAAGGCAGCGACGCGCTTCCGCAAGGACTTGCTGGATGACGGATTCCTCATGATCCAGTTCTCCGTGTATGCCCGCCCGTGTGTGACCTACGAGAATCTGGACAAGCACATCGCCAAGCTCAAGCGCCTCGTGCCGGAAGCGGGGAATGTGCGGATGATGTTCATGACGGATGAACAATGGGGCAAGAGCGTGACCGTGATAGGTGCGAACTACAAGCAGGGCAAGCGAGCCGTGGACCCGGAAATGCCGAAGCAGGTCGAGTTCTGGGAATAAAGAAGCGGCTACCGAGACGTTTCTGGCAAAGCCAGTTAGAGGTCCGGTAGCCGCTGAATCAGTTAAGACTTCCCCCCCCGAAGAAGATTTATAGTGTTGTTTCTATCAGAATCAGTGAGTTGTGCAAGACCGATTGTAGCCAGCTTCTCCGGGGGGGGAAGACAAAACGTTGAACGGCAAGCAAGTAACGAAAGCTACCTGACTCCGGAAAAGGGGTGGGTGGGCGGGGGATAGATTTATCGGCGCGGCAATCACTCTCCGCCCGTCGCCGCCTTCAGGCGGTATTGCGCTTTGTTTAACTCCATGACGGTGTTCACATAGTCGAGCTTGGCGCGGGTGGCGTCCTGCTCGCTTTGCAAGGTTTCCAGCACGATGCCCACGGCGAATTCTTTGCGTTCCCGCGCCAGCTTGAGGGCTTCCTGGGCCGCGTTCACGCCGGTTTTGGCGAGATTGACTTCTTCGCGCAGGAGCTTGACGCGCTCGTAATTTTCCACCACCTGCCGGATCACTTCGTCTCGAGTTTTTTCCTGTGAAATGGAGGCTTGGGCCGCCTGGCTTTCCGCCTTCCTGATGCGCGAGGTGTCAAACAATCCGCCGGGGCCGATGCGCCAGCCGATGGTAACTTGATAGTCTTCGCTGCCGCCGAAATTTCCGGCGTCTCCGTGCTGTCCGCCGCCAAGGCCGCCCGCAAAAACCTGCGCGCCTACCGTGGGCACGAGCGGGCCATACTTGGCGCCACGCACATTGGCCTGATTGGCGTTCACCAGCGCCTGTCCTTGCTTCAATTCCGGCCGGCGCGCGATGGCGTCGCCGATGAGCTTGTCGAGCTTGCCGCCGGAGGACAGAAGCTTCAGCGGCACGGCGTCGTCTTCACGCGGCAGCAGGGGAATGGCGCTGTCCAGATGCAACACCTGCGCCAGCTTCGCCGAGGCCACGCGCCGCTGTTCCTCGGCCTGTTTCAACAGCAGTTCATTGCGGTGGAATTGGGTCTCCGCGCGCAGTTGATCGCCCTTGAAGGCCACGCCCGCTTGCACGCCGCCGGTGATCTGGTTTCCATAGTCCTTGGCGATTTGCACGGCTTCATCCGCCACGCGCACATTCGCCTGCCATCTGACCAGCTCAAAGTAAGCTTCCGTGGCCGCGAGTATGCTCTGCTCTTTTTGAGCGGCCAGGCCATGAGAGGCGGCAATGGTGTATTGTTTTGCCGCCAGTCGTTTGTAAATCGCATCTCCCAGATCAAGCTGGGCGACCACGGCGGGGCCGACCGAGTAGGATTGTTTGTTGGCGTCAAGGATCGCGCCTTCGACATTCTGGATGCGACCGTCATGGCCCTTGTAGCCTGCGCCCGGTGCCACCCACGGGAAGAACTGCCAGAGCGTTCCCGCTTCATTGGCGCGGGCTTCGTTGAGTTTCTCCGCAGCCAGCTTCACATCCAGATTCTGCGCACCCGCCAAACGCAGCACCGCAGGCAGATCAATGCGTTCCGGTTCCACCGCGTTCACCTTGGTTGCCAGAGAACATGCCAGCACCACGGCACGACAGATGCTTGAACCTCGAACCTTGAACCTTGAGCCTTTCATGGCTTCGCCTCCTTGATGGTAACGGTTTGTCCGTCGGTCATCGCGGTTGTGCCCACCAGCAGAATCTTGTCATCCGCCGCGATGCCTTCCAGCACTTCCACATTTTTTCCATCATTGAAGCCGGTCTTCAAGACGGTGCGCTTCGCCTTTCCATCCTTGAAGAGAAAAGCGACAGGCGTGGCTTTTTCCATCACCAAGCCCTCCACCGGCATGATGGTCGCGGCATTGTGTGTCTCCAATCCGACTTTCACCGTGGCATACATGCCGGGGCGCAGTTCGCGTTTGGTGTTCTCGACCTCCGCTTCCACCAGCAGGGTCTTCGTCGCCGCATCGAGCGCGCCGGAGAGGCGTGAGACGGCGGCATCAAAAATTTTGCCAGGCAAGGCTTCCACGCTGAATTTCACCGGCTGATTTTTGGTAGCCAGCGCGGATTCGTTTTCCGGCAGCGCGGCCTGAAGCCTGATCTTGGAAACATCCGCCAGCACGAACAATCCCGCCTGCTGGGTTGCGCCGTTGTTGGTCGCAGCCGGAACGAACGCGCCCTTGTCCACCCAGCGCTTGGTGATGATGCCAGCGAAAGGTGCTTTCACTTGGGCGTATTCCAGCAAGTTCTCATTCTTTGACGTGTTGGCCTTGGCGACATCCAGCCGCGCTTTGGCCGTGTCCAATGTTTGCGCGATGACCAGATCGGGTGCTTTTTTAATGGCGGTGCTGGTGCGATCGTAATCTATCTGCGCCACATTCAGCTCCGCTTTGAGCTTATCCCGTTCGGCCAGCAGTTC
>JAYVZW010000080.1:0-7328 GCA_043783015.1 Verrucomicrobiota bacterium | reverse complement strand
TTTTCCAGAGAAGTTTCTGGTTTACAAAAGGTCCTTTTTTTAGTGAGCGTCCCATGATTGTTGCGAGCTAATTTTTGCGTCAGTCTTTCTTTGCATTGCGACGCTGGATGATCAGCCGGTCGGAATATTTTTTCTTCTTGCGAGTCTTTTCACCCTTCGCATGTCCCCATGGACTTAGCAGATGCTGGCGACCACCTCCTGATTTTGAACGCCCTTCACCACCACCATTGGGGTGATCAATCGGGTTCATGCACATACCGCGAACGGTAGGACGAACGCCAAGCCAGCGCGTGCGCCCGGCTTTGCCGCTGACAACATTCATGTGCTCAACGTTGCCAACCTGTCCGACCGTGGCGTAGCATATTCCGAGAATCTTGCGGATTTCGCCGGAAGGCAGTTTCACAAGAGCGTATTCACCTTCACGGTTGGATAGAATGGCAGCCTGACCGGCGGAGCGGGCCAATTGGCCACCACGGCCGGGTTGAAGCTCAATATTATGAATTTGCTGGCCCAAAGGAATTAGTTTGAGCGGAAGAGCATTGCCCGTTTCAGGCGCAGCTTTGTCACCTGACATGACGGTGGCACCAACTTGCAATTTAGCCGGAGCCAGAATATAGCTTTTCTGGCCGTCATTGTATTGAATGAGTGCAATGCGTGCGCTGCGGTTCGGGTCATATTCGATGGCCACCACTTTCGCGGGATCATTATGGCGAACTCTCTTGAAATCCACCAGACGATAACGTCGCTTATGTCCGCCGCCAATGTGGCGACAGGTGATCCTGCCAGTGTTGTTGCGCCCACCGCTTTTTTTGATGGGGGTGGTCAGGCTTTTCTCAGGCTTGCTTTTTGTAATCTCCTCAAATGAAGGCCACTGTTTATAGCGGTTCGAAGGAGTCGTTGGTTTGAAGGTCTTAAGGGCCATATGCTTGGAGGTGCGAGATTTGCTTGGCTAAATTATCAGGCGAGTTCAATTTTGTCGCCTTCCTTGAGCCGGACGATGGCTTTCTTCCAATGAGAAGTGCGGCCCACGGCTGAATTGGCGCGACGGCGTTTTTTGCCGCTCATTTGCATGGTGCTGACACCAACCACTTTTTTGCCAAACAACTTTTCGACAGCATCGCGGATCTCATTCTTGTTGGCTTCGCGATCAACCACAAAAACGTATTGGTTGTGTTTCTCACTGAGCAGGGTTGCCTTCTCACTAAGCCTGACGGTTTTAATCACTTGGTAGATGTCTTGCATATCAGGCGGTTCTCTGGGAAAGGGTTTGAAGAGCGTCCCCGATGATAATGATTTTCTCGTAATTCAGAAGGTTTTCGCCATTTACATTTTTAGCAAGCAACAGCTTGACGCCCTGAATATTGCCAGCCGAACGTGTGGTTAGATCATCATATTGATCGGCAATGAAGAGGGTCTTCTTTGAATCGGTAAGTGTAACCAGCGTTTTGATGAATGTCTTCGTTTTGCCGTCTGCAATGTCCAGGGATGGGATGACCAAGATGTCTCCATCATTGATTCGTGCCGTAATTGCCGCCCTGAACGCGAGGCGCTTTACTTTGATTGGGGTCTTTTTTGAGTAATCTCTTGGCTTGGGGCCAAAGACAATACCGCCGCCGCGCCAATGCGGTGCACGTATGCTGCCAATTCGGGCACGCCCCGTCCCCTTTTGATTCCACGGTTTCTTACCACTGCCGGAAACTTCGGCCCGCGACTTGGTGCATGCTGTCCCGCTGCGTCGGTTGGCCTGATAGGCAACGATAGCAAGATAGAGTGCGTGATGCCCCTTTTCTCCTTCAGTGAGATTGAGGTTTGCAGCTTTCGCGTCCTCAAGAGTTAATTTTTTTGCAGCCATGGTTGAGAGATTTTTTTGTTACACTACTTCGTCTTCGCGGCGGTTTTCTTCTTGGCCGGCCTAACAATGACATAACTGTTATTGGCTCCAGGAATGCAGCCTTTGATCAACAACACACCGTCTTCATGCCGGCTTTGAATGACTTCCAGATTCTGTGTGGTGCGACGGACATCACCCATGTGGCCAGGCATCTTTTGATTTTTCCAAACCAAACCAGGGGTGCTTCGGCAACCGATGGAACCAGGGCGGCGATGCATCATGGAACCATGTGAGGCAGGCTGACCACGGAAACGGTAGCGTTTGACCACACCTTGAAAACCCTTGCCTTTGGTGGTGCCGATAACATCAACAAACGATCCCTTCTCAAAAAGTTCAGCCCCGAATTTGGCACCGGCCTCGGGAAGAAGCTCTTCAGGGAGACGAAACTCAAGCAACTTATATTTTGGCGTGACGTTGTGCTTTTTGAAATGGCCCAGCATCGGCTTGGTCACGCGTGATTCCTTCTTCTCATTGAACCCAAGCTGAACGGCACTGTAACCGTCCTTTTCCTTGCGCTTCAACTGCACCACTTCATTGCCCGCCACCTCAATGACGGTAACGGGAACAGCTTCACCGTCGTTGATGTAGATGCGGGTCATGCCCACTTTTTTGCCAATCAATCCTAAGCTCATGATATATCCTCTTTCTTGGAGTCGCGTTTAGATGCGGATGGTGATGTCCACTCCGGACGGAAGGTTTAGTTTTTTTAGTTCATCCACCGTGCGGGCGGTCGGATCAACGATGTCAAGCAGCCTCTTGTGAGTCCTGATTTCAAACTGGTCCATGGATTTTTTATCCACGTGCGGAGACCGGTTAACAGTGAATTTTTCAATGCGGGTAGGCAATGGAATGGGACCCGCCACCTTGGCCCCGGTGCGCTTGGCGGTTTCAACAATCTCTGCGGTGGACTTGTCCAGCACACGGTAGTCGAATGCACGAAGGCGGATGCGAATCTTCTGGTTTTGCATGATGTTAGGTTTCCGCGATAAAGGGGTTTATTTCTTGCCGGTGCGTTGCTCTACAATCTGATCAACAATCTGTTGCGGCACCTGCTCGAAGTGGGATGGCTGCATCGAGTAGGATGCGCGTCCGCTTGAAAGCGTGCGGATGGTGGTGCTGTAACCGAACATCTCGGCGAGTGGAACCTCGGCCTTGACGATGCTCAGTCCGTTGCGGCTGTCGATCGAGGTGATTTTTCCGCGGCGACGGTTGATGTCACCCATGATGTCGCCCTGGTATTGCTCGGGTGTGTTGGCTTCAACCGCCATAATGGGTTCCATCATGATGCACTTGGCCTTTTTCAGAGCATCCTTAACGGCAAAAATCGCCGCCATTTTGAAGGCGTTTTCATTGGAATCAACATCGTGGCTGGATCCGTCAATCAGGTCCACGTGAATATCCACGACTTCGTAGCCGGCAATGATGCCGTTCAGCATGGCCTCTTTCACGCCAGCCTTGCAGGCGTTGATATATTCCTTGGGGATGGTTCCGCCGACAACCTTGTTGTCCACCGTGAAGCCTTTGCCGCGCTCACTTGGTGTGACTTTCAAAATAACGTGACCGTATTGGCCGCGGCCACCCGACTGCTTGACCAACTTGCCTTCGCCATCTGCAGCCAGCGTGAGCGTTTCGCGATAGGCAATTTGTGGTTTGCCAGCATTAGTGTCCACCTTAAATTCACGCAACATCCGGTCACGCAAGATTTCCAAGTGCAACTCGCCCATGCCCGCGATGATGACCTGACCTGTCTCCTCGTCAGTGCGAACCACGAAAGTCGGGTCCTCATCAGACAGGCGCTGGAGAGCATTACCCATTTTTTCCTGATCGCCCTTGGCCTTAGGCTCAACAGCCATGGAGATAACAGGCTCAGGGAATGACGGCGGCTCAAGAAGAATATCGTAATCTTCCTCGGCAAGCGTGTCACCAGTCGTGACGTTCTTGATGCCCACCATGGCAGCGATATCGCCAGCGTAGCAGCAATCTATGTCCGTGTGTTGGTTTGCTTGGATCTGGATAAGACGCCCCACGCGCTCGGTGCGGCGGGTGCGGGGATTGTAAACTACATCACCCTTCTTCACGCAGCCTGAATAAACGCGGAAAAACACCAATTTGCCGACGAACTTGTCACTCCAAAGCTTGAAGGCCAGCGAGACGAACTTGGCATTGTCATCCGGATGCGCCTCAATATGAATGCTTTCATCATCAGGGTCCTGCCCTTTTGCCGGCGGAATGTCGAGAGGACCCGGAAGGTAATCAATGACCGCATCAATCAAATATTGGACACCCTTATTCTTAAAGGCGGAGCCACCGACCACCGGGATAATCTTGTTCAGAATAACTGCGCGACGCAGAGCCGCCTTCACATCCTGAACCGAGATTGGTTTTTCTTCAAGAAACATGGTCCCGATCTCATCATCCACATTACATAGCTCTTCCACGAGGCCGGTATAGGCTTTGGCCGCCACATCAATTTCCGAGCCTTCGAGGTCGCGAACTGTGAAGGTCGAACCGAATTTGTCGTCATCGTTGAAGATGACTGCTTTTTTATTAATGACGTCGATTTGCCCACTAAGGTAGTCTTCAGCTCCAATGGGAATCAGAATCGGCCAGGCATTGGCTCCGAGCTTGGCGCGAATATCGATAACGACATTTCCAAAGTTCGCGCCCGTGCGATCCATCTTGTTGACGAAGGCGATGCGAGGCACGCCGTATTTTTCCGCCTGGCGATAGACCGTCTCCGACTGCGGCTGCACTCCTGCCACGCCGCAAAGCACAAAAATGGCTCCATCCAGAACGCGCAGTGAGCGCTCTACCTCAGCCGTGAAATCCACGTGACCGGGCGTATCAATGATGTTGACGCGCATATCCTGACCTTCACTAAGCTTATAGATGCCATGTTCAGGCAGCTGCTTCCAACGAGTCGTGACTGCGGCGGAAGTAATCGTGATCCCGCGCTCTTTTTCCTGCTCCATCCAATCCGTGGTAGCCGCGCCATCATGCACTTCACCGATCTTGTGGATCATGCCCGTGTAAAACAGGATACGCTCGGTCAACGTTGTCTTGCCCGCATCAATGTGGGCACAGATACCGATGTTGCGCGTGCGCTCAAGCGGATACTCGCGGTTGGGTGAATTGGGGTTGCCTGCCATGGGACGTAACTCTGTAATGAGGACTATAGATTAGAAAAATATTACCAGCGGAAATGCGCAAAGGCGCGGTTGGCCTGGGCCTGCTTGTGAACATCATCACGTTTGCGGACGGCATTGCCCTGATTCGTGGACGCATCCTTCAATTCATTGGCCAGCGCACGATGCATGGGAGTCCCCTTTCGTCCGCGGGCGTATCCAATTAACCAACGCATCGCGAGCGCCTCGGAGCGACCAGGAGCAACTTCAAGCGGCACTTGATAGGTCGCACCACCGACTCGGCGGGCCTTCACTTCCACGCGTGGCTTGGTGTTCTCGACAGCGCGATTCAGCAATTCGAGAGGATCCACCGCATCACTTTTCTCATTTAAAAGATCAATCGCGGCATAAACAATGCGCTCAGCCAGGGACTTTTTGCCGCTGATCATGATTTTGCTGATTAAATGCGCCACAAGTTCGCTGTCAAAGCGCGAGTCCTTGTGCACCGGTTTTTCGTAAACTCTTTTTCTGCGGGCCATAATGCTTGAATGATGGAATTCAGAGGGTCGGTAAATTATTTCTTGTCGCCAGCTTTGGCAGCTCCGGCTTTCGGACGCTTGGCACCATACTTGGAACGACCACGGCGGCGGGCATCAACACCAAGGCAATCCAAGGTTCCACGCACAATGTGATAGCGAACACCCGGCAAATCCTTTACTCGTCCACCGCGCACCAGCACGATTGAGTGCTCCTGCAGGTTGTGACCTTCTCCACCAATGTAAGCGATAACCTCGAACCCGTTGGTAAGGCGAACTTTGGCCACCTTACGCAGCGCCGAGTTCGGCTTCTTGGGGGTGCGGGTCATGACTTGCAGACAGACACCTCGGCGTTGCGGGCAGATGGCAAGGGCTGGGGACTTGGATTTGGACGCCTTGGTCTGGCGGCCATGTCGCACAAGTTGATTGATGGTGGGCATAACGGTCTTGAATGATTTCACGCTCGCTCAGTCGAGACACGGGAAGACACGTCACCCTTATGGGTTGCGCTCTTGTCCGGTGCTGCTTCCGATAGGAAGACCCGCCGAAGCGGGCCTTTTATACCACCCCGTCGAAACGGGGCCGAGATTGTGGGGGCGGAGAATAATGACCCTAGCAAGTCTTGCAAGACCTTTTTTCAGTTTTGTTGAAGTTTTTTGCCCTCGCTGGACTGGCCGGCTTTCACCATGAGATTGCCCCGCATCGTTTTATGCCGTGAATTTTAAAAACGATAGGTGGCGATGACGCGCACGCCAAAGGAATCCCACCTCGCGCCATTGAAACGAGTAAGTTCGTGAGATTGATCATTGAGCAAAGTGTCATCCGTTCCCGAACCCGTTCGGCGGTGGCTGTAGTCGCCCAGCAGCGCCAGCGTCCAGTGCTGCGCGAAATCCCACTCGACTCCAGTCGTCAGCTGCCAGCCATTGCCATTGGCCGAGTCACGGAAACTGATAAAATCCGGGCGCAGATTCCAGTCGGCATGGGCCTTGTATCGCAGGAGTTCAAAACGCGCGCCAGCCAGCCAGCGCCACTTTTCACCAAGCTGCACCCTGGCCTGTAAGCCAAATGTCGGCCCCCACCATGATGAGGTGTATAACGAATCCAACCCCGCGAACGGCCCCACATCATGGAACTCCATGTCGATCAACTGCACGCCCTCGCGGTCATTCAGTCGCAGCCGATGATAAGTGAATCCAATCTGCGGGGTGAGGGTAACCTTGGGGTTGATTTGAAAATCGCGCCCAATAACCAAATCCGCATCCACCCGGCTCCCCCTTGTATCAGCCACGGAGCGCGAGAATTCACCCGAGTGATTGTCAAAGTAGTAATCCGAATCACGATTGCCGCCGCTGACGATCCAACCATAGCCGCCGCTGAGTTCGAGATGCCAGATTTTGTGATAAGTAAACTCCGCCTGACCGCCCATGGTGACGATGTTCAGATGCCGCCAGTCCAGCTCCGAAAGGACATTGGGATTCTGCCCGTTCAAATCACCCGCGATCGTCCACTCAAAGTGATCCTGGCTCCAGCCCGTATCGATTGAAAAAGCGCCTTCCCACGCGCTCTCAGTTTTCATCACCATCGCCGTAGCGGGCGCACCTGCGTGCAATGCCGCGTTTAACAAAAATGCTGACGCAAAAACGAGGGTGGCTTTCATGTCGATGATGAAAGCGGTCACGCTCCCGATGTCAACTTTCATCCATTATCACTTCCTCCTCAGGAAAGTTTGTTGCGGAAATCTTCATACCCAAAGCGTCGCACCACGCGCAGCTCGTC
>JAYVZW010000079.1:0-7329 GCA_043783015.1 Verrucomicrobiota bacterium | reverse complement strand
GTCTCCTTAGAGTGCGACCAGAGTGCGTTCCCCTTATCGCCCCCTTCCTGAAGCTTGCCTGCGGCTTTCTTGGCCTCGCCCACCAGCTTGTCGAGCATGTCCTTCGTCTTGTCGCTGGTGAGCTTGTCTTCGCCAAGAACACTTGCCGCCATGAGCAGAAAAAAGACATAAGTAATAATGCTGGAAGGGTGCTGGAAGATTTTCATGGGTGGGCTTGGTTCGCGGAAGTTCCAGGGCATTATGACTCATCTGTAAAAGAGTTCGACCACCATTTTGAACAAAATAATCCGCCACATGGTTATGACGATTTGTCAGAGGGCCAGAACCACACCAAAGCCGCGCAAACAAACAGGCATGAATTCTTGGCCAGTCCACCGAATGGATCACTGAGCGCCTCCGGATGCGTGCTGATCACCAGAACCATTAAAACTAACACTGATAAAGACGCCACAAGCACGGCGAGTTTTTCCTTGATGCCCGACATGATGGCCAGTCCTGCGACGATCATCGCCAGGCCCAGCCACCAGAGCGTTCTTTCTGGCGACCCGATCCACCAACCACTGCGGACCACCATATCGAATTGCGTCTGTGAAGGCCAGAGCATCTTTGGCACCAGTCCTTCCCAGACCCAAATAAAGCCGAGGGCCAGGCGCGCGGCATTTTTTATGAAGTTAAGCCGATGAAATTCGGCGTGGTTGATGCAAGTTTCAGTGTCGGATGTTTTCATATTAATTGCTTGAGTTAGTTGGAAAATTTTAGCGATTGCTGCCCATGACAGGCCGGCTCATCCACACATCTGAAATACCCGGCGAATAATTAGCGCCGATGAACTGCGCGCGATCCGCCCAGTCTCCAGTCAGACGCATCAGAGTGTTCTCTATGATTTCCGCCCGAACTGCGCACTGCGACCAAGGGCGATGCCACACTCGGAAACGCCGCTTAAATCCCAACCACTCCGTAAAAGCGGTATAGCGTTCCATGAGAAATTCTTCAAGTGTTCCTTCATCACATGGCGCGAATGAATCACCGACATCCGTGCGGTATCGCAATTTCCCGCATCCAC
This sequence comes from Verrucomicrobiota bacterium, assembly GCA_043783015.1. Classification (GTDB taxonomy): domain Bacteria; phylum Verrucomicrobiota; class Verrucomicrobiia; order Verrucomicrobiales; family Verrucomicrobiaceae; genus VFKE01. The sequence goes on along the minus strand of JAYVZW010000079.1, from coordinate 6,266 downwards.
AGACGGAGGTGACTTCGCCCGAGATCTGGCCGTGCTCATGTCTGTGATCGTAATTCAGTTGTCCGAGCCGATATGGCAACCCAAACAATGGTCGTCCGAGCATGACGCTCAGAGCATTCGGCAGCCATTCCGCAAGAAAGTAGATGCCGCTTTCACCGCCGTGTTTCACATAAGCGCGCACATTTAAGAACTCATGTGACGCTATCGGTTTGAACATCGCCCGGGTGATTCGTCCGCCTCTTCGTGGCCGCAGACTGCGCATTGTGAATGCCACCAGACTGACGTAAGTTTTTCCATCACGCACATCGAGTTCAAAGGGCACGTAGGGTTGCAGGACTTCCGGCGAGACGCTGTAATGCAGCATCAGTGTGCGCTCCCAGTCTGCGAGAAAGAACGGCTCCCGGCGCATCTGCATCATTCGCTCGCGCCCCGTTTTGCTTGGAAGCGAGGTGCCGATTGATGCAGTTGTTGCATTCATTTTTGAAATGCTGCGAGGAAGTAAACCGTCGTCCATGCCGCATATCCAAAGAACAATGTCCAGTGGATTACTGTGCGCGACGGGTTGCCGCGCCAGTGTGCGCTGTCGTAATGCGTCCATTGCAGCACGCAGCGGACGCCCCAAAATATCCCAATCGCAGAACAGAGCCAGCGTGACATCAGCGTCGGTGAGTGGGCCATCTCGGCTGCGAACTTCCAAGTCAGCACGGCCCATATCACGAGCGTCAGCGCGATGAACCAGGAATGGATTTCAAAGACATCGCGCACCAGTGGAGACATGCGGTCAATATCCGGCTTCCATTTTAAGATTCGAGGCAGGCACAGGCTGAGTGCTGCCAGTGCCAGTTGGGCGGCGGCGACGATGCGCAGCCAGAGTTCGAGGTGAGTTATGGTGAAGCTCCAAAGGATGTTCATGATGGTTATGGGTTGGTTGTTCAGAAGTTGAAATGCAGAGTTGCGAGACCGTAGATCACGACAAAAAAGATGAAGGCGAGTGTCAGCATGTGGTCGCCCAGCTTGAGCCAGATGTTTGTCAGATAGGGGCGAGAATCGAAGATGAAAAGTTGCACGAAGAGCCGTGCGCCCCAGAACACAGCGATGAATGCCGCGAGTGAGCGCGCCACCGGATCGCCCGCAGCCATCGCGTGGGCGTTGCACAAGGTGAGCGTGCCCATGCCGATGATCGTCACGACGATGAAAACGCCGTAAACCCAGAAGAGCGTTCGCAGGAATGGTGGCAACGGTTTGAGAGCGGTTTTCCAGTCGAGCACCTTGGGCACCAGAGCACTGGCGGTGAGAATCGCGAAGTGTCCGAGACCGGCGAGGCGCAGGAGATTTTCGAGTGTCAGTAGTGATTTCATGGCAAGGCTCCGATGGCGCGGAAGAACGGCACCATCACCCGCTCCACAAACGGGGGATGGAAAAGGAAAAATGCGGGCAGAACGGTGAAGGCGTGCGTGAAGAGCCAGCGTGTGGCACGGCTTTTCAAAGCAATGTCGCCGCGCCGTTCCACGCAGATGCCGAGGGCCTGGATTAAAAAATACATGGTCGGCAAACCGTAACCGCCACCGGCAGGAACGCTGATGACCAGTTCATGTAAAAGCCCGGATACGGCAAACGAGGCCCAGAGTCCTGCGCCCGCTCCTAACTTGTGCGACAACGGCACGAACAGTAACGGATGCGCCAGATCGCGAAATCCGCTGTTCCACCTCCGTCCCCAGAATTCCGCCACCGAGAGCGATGCTATCGGCGTGTTCATAATGGGCGCAGCGCGGAAACCCATCGATTGCCAGAAAATCGCGAGGAGACCAAATATTCCAAAGTGCAGCACTAGAATCATTCCGATCATGCCGCACCAGCCAGCGGCGAGGGGATTGTCGAAATGACGAGCCGCGCCCCAGAGCAAAATCCCGCCGGCTGTGATCTTCACGATCGCAATCCCCGGCGAGCGCGAACACTTCTGTCCGCACCCGTCAAAATCCCGCGCATGCATCCCCGGCCAGGCGCAAAACCACGCCAGCGTCTTCCACATCGGCCAGGGCGTGCCGGTTCTTTTCATTCTGAACAACACCGCCGCTTTCCCCAGCATAAACAACCCGCCCGCCAGCAGCCACATCAGGAGCCATCGGGGGAAGTTGTTGAGAGCGTTGTCCATGTTGTAATATCCGAATTTTCGGAAAGGAACGAAATATATGATCAAAAAAGTCAGCCACCCATCATCCCGAGAAGCTTGAGCGCCTTGTCACCCATCTTCGCCGTGCGGACGAGAGACGCGGTGCTCATGCGTTCGATTTGCGCTGCGAAATTTAAAGCCAGTTCGAAAAACTCCTTCATGGATTCCAACCGTTCGCGCACATAGGCGTCTGCGGCCTTCGGCTTGCCGCCATCATCCAGGCAGTCATTGATGAGCCGGAGCGTGGGATCGACCTCCCGGCGTTTCCGTTCGATGGCAATGGTGCGGAACATCTCGAAGACATCCTTCATGCTCTCGAAATGATCCCGCCGGTCTCCGGACAGATGCACCAGCTTGATGATGCCCCAGCCCTGAAGGTCTTTCAGCGCCACGCTCACATTCGAACGCGCCAGGCCGAGCGTCGCGCAGATTTCCTCGGCGTTCAACGGCTCCTTGGAAAGAAACAACAGCGCGTGAATCTGTGCCATCGTCCGGTTGATCCCCCAGCGCACACCCATTTCACCCCAGTGAAGGATGAACTTGCGGGCAATGGGCGGGAGCTTTTCCATATCGTTTATTTCGGTTAAGACAGAAATAGCAGAAATATTATTTGTTGTCCAATCCAATTTGCTTGAATTTTGCGGCGTCCCGGACTTTATCGCGTATTGACTTCTTACGCATTATTTTCATACCCAATTTTTAACTTAAACCGGAGATCAAACTGAATTTTTCATGTCATCCTTGTTCACGCCACTCACCGCCGGACCGTTCACGTTTCCCAATCGCGTTTTCATGGCGCCACTGACGCGCTGCCGTGCGGATGCCAGCCACGTGCCCACGCCCATCATGGCCGAATATTACGCCCAGCGCGCCAGCGCAGGGTTGATTGTCGCGGAAGCAACCATGGCCATCGAGGGTAACTCGGCCTTCGGTGCCCGTGAGCCCGGGATTTATTCGGATGCTCAGATTGCTGGTTGGAGAAATGTGACCGATGCGGTGCACTCCAAAGGCGGTCTGATTTTTCTCCAAATCTGGCATGGTGGCCGGGCCTGCCATCCTCTTCTCAACAACGGCGCCCAGCCCGTGGCACCGAGTGCGCTGGCGATTACTGGTGATGAGATTCACACGCCTGAGGGGAAGAAGCCATATGTGGTGCCGCATGAATTGCGCGATGACGAGTTGCCCGGCATCGTTGATGGCTTCCGCAAAGCGGCGGCAAACGCCAGGCTCGCTGGTTTCGACGGTGTGGAAGTTCATGGTGCTAACGGCTACCTGCTTGACGAATTTTTACGCGATGGCAGCAACAAGCGCCCAGGCCTGTATGGTGGACCGTTCGAAAACCGTGCCCGCTTGCTGCTGGAGGTGGTCGATGCCGTGGTCGGCGTCTGGGGCAAGGATCGCGTGGGAGTTCGCATCTCTCCCCTCAACAGCTACAACGACATGATGGACAGCGACCCCATCGCCCTCACCCGCTATGTTGCGGGCCAGTTCAATGAGCGGGGCATTGCCTTTCTGCACCTCATGCGGGGAGATTTATTAGGTGTTCAAAAAGGTGATCTGGTTTCTATCGCCAGAAAAGAGTTCCATGGCGTTCTCATCGGCAACATGGGTTACTCCAAAGAGGAGGCTGATGCGGCCATCGCATCCGGCCAGATCGATGCCGTCGCCTTCGGCCATACGTTCATCAGCAATCCGGACATGGTGCAGAGGTTAAAGCTGGATGCCAGGCTCGCGATGCCCGATGCCAGCACGTTCTACACGAACGACGCCAAAGGTTACACGGACTATCCGGCGCTGGATGCGGCGTGAGGCGGTTGCTTCACTCGCTCCGCAGTGCCGCACGATGTCCCGCCGCTTCCCGCAGCGCGGCGATCTCTTCGTTTTCACAACGATATACCGCCTTGAAGCACACAGTGCAGACCCGGATGTCAGTCTCACCGGCCTGCGGCAGTTTCTCCCAGTCCTTTGGGCAGTCGGGATTGTCACATTTCAAGATTGAGGTCATGGTGTGAGTAGTTGGTTGATGCTTGTTGATGCGCTTCAAGCGTCCTGAACCATGCAGTGAATTCGCTTCACACCGGGGATATTTTCGAGTTCCTTGATGACGGAATTATCGGGCGCTGAGTCAAGACTCAGCAGGGTAAGCGCGGTGCCGCCTTCAACGTTGCGGCTCAGGGACATGTTGGCGATGTTCACTTTGTTTTTTCCCAGGATGGTGCCATAGGCGCCGATCATGCCGGGGCGGTCATCGTTTTCGATGAGCAATAATGTGCCCTCGGGCCGTGCTTCCACGCGACGGCCGTTGATCTTCACGATGCGCGGGTCGCCGCCGAAAAAGGAGCCGGCGATGATGGCAGTTTGCGTGGCGTTGCCGACCTGGACTTCGATAAGATCCGTGAACTCACTCGGCTCCGGCAAACGGCTTTCAGTAAAGCGCAGGCCGAGATTTTCTGCGGTGCCGAAGGCGTTGATGAGATTGACTTGATCCGCGCCGACGGGACGTTCGAGATAACCTTTCAGCACCCCGCGCGAAACAAGAGTGGTGTCGAGCTTGCCGAGATTCCCGCTGTAATTCACACGGAGAAATTCTGAGCGCTGCGGCGCGATCTGGGAAATGAGACGGCCAAGTATTTCACCGAAGCGCAGGAAGGGACCGATCTCCGCGAGGGTCTTAGGATCAATGTTCGGCATGTTCACCGCATTGACGACGGTGCCTTCGAGAAGATTCGCTTTCACTTGCTCGGCGATCTCGATGCCAACGCTTTCTTGCGCCTCCTCCGTGCTCGCGCCGAGATGCGGTGTGAAGACCGCGTTGGGGGCTTTAAGCAAAGGATAATCCGCTGGCGGCGGCTCCACTTCATAGACATCGAGCGCGGCACCGCCCACATGACCTTCAATGAGGAGCTTCGCAAGCGCGTTGTCGTCGATCAATCCACCACGAGCGCAGTTGATGACGCGCACTCCTTTTTTACAATGACGCAGGCGCGTTTCATTGAGCATGTGCTTCGTCTCTGGTGTGAGCGGCATGTGCATCGTGATAAAGTCCGCGTCCTTCACGGCGTCGTCGAGGTTGTCGCGCAGCTCGACGTTGAGCATCTGCGCGCGATTGGCGCTGAGATACGGATCGTAGGCAATGACCTTCATGCCGAAAGCTTGGGCGCGCTTGGCGAACTCGGTGCCGATACGGCCCATGCCCAGCACCGCGAGCGTCTTCTTGTTCACTTCCGTGCCGCTGAAACTCTTCCGGTCCCACTTGCCCGCGATGATGCTGGCGTGAGCTTGCGGCGTCTTGCGGGAAAGGGCCATCATCAAGGTGAAGGCCTGTTCCGCAGTCGAGATCGTATTGCCGCCGGGCGTGTTCATCACCACCACGCCATGCTTCGATGCGGCGGGTATGTCGATGTTGTCCACGCCGACACCGGCACGACCCACGACCTTCAAATTCTTCGCGGCATCGAGCACCTTCGCCGTAACCTTCGCGCCACTGCGCACGATGATCGCATGAACATCGCGCGAAGCTTCGATCATCGCATCTTCGGCCTTTAAATTCATATCCACCACCACGTTGAAGGATGGCTCGGCCTTGAGAAGATCAATGCCGATGCTGGAGATGGGGTCGTTGTTGCCTGCGATGAGAATGTTGAATTTGGCCATAGGGACACGCAAGCTAGCACCCGGCTTCCGGTGCTCAAGCATGGAGTGCAGCAAAGAATTGCGCCTCTCAGAAGAAAAATTTCACAGCACCCACCACGCCTAACGCCAGACTGGCATACCAGAACAAGCGTTGCCCGCTCAAAATGGCCACGGAAGCGATGACGATGCCTATTTGAAGAAACAAGCCCGAAAGATCACAGCGGTCATTCATGTCCGAACCCTTCTTCGCATCCGCCTCATGCTCTTTCGCCTTTTCGCTCAGTTCCTTCATCTCACCATCGTAGCGAGTGATTTCGCTTTTGAGGGCCTCGGTTTTCTTTGCGGAATCGGGCGCATTCGACGAGGTCAGACCGATCATGTCGATCTCAAGTTGCTTGATGTTCTGCTTGAGACTCTTCGCCTGATAACGTGCCCAGGTGTTGGCGGCCTGGCTGGTTTCGAT
>JAYVZW010000078.1:0-2448 GCA_043783015.1 Verrucomicrobiota bacterium | reverse complement strand
ATCTCGTGCTCAAGAACGGCCCGGTCATGTGGCTGAACAATTCATTCCGCCTCATTCAGCTTCCACTCGGACTCTTCGGTGTCGCGGTTGCCACCATCACGTTGCCCGCCATGTCGCGGCTCGCGACCGAAGGCGTCAGTGAAGGATTCAAGTCCACGCTCGTTCGCGGCATCAAGCTTGTGTTTCTTATGACGCTGCCTTCCGCAGTTGGCATGGCATTGCTTGCAGAACCGATCATCGGCATCATTTATCAACGCGGCAACTTCACACCCGAAGACACCGCGATGACCGCATTGGCGCTGCGCACGTATGCATGGGGTCTGGTGTTTTACTCTGGCATCAAGGTTCTCCAACCTGCTTTTTACGCGATCGAGCGGCGTTACATTCCTCTGCTGGTCAGCATCGCCGCCGTGCTCACCAGCCTGGTCATCAACTACCTCACGGTCTATTGCTGGAAGCTTGGCCACGAATATCTCGCGCTGGGCACGAGCATCAGCGCGGCGGTCAACTTCACGTTGCTCTTTCTCGCGATGCGCTCCGTCGCGCAGGGAATGAACAGCCGTGATCTTGCGATGAATATGTTAAAGCTTCTCATCTCCTGCGCGGCGATGGCGGGTGTGTGCCTTCTGGGACGACAGACCATTCTACAGAATTTCATGCAACAGGCATTGATGATAAAAATAGTGACCTTGGGCGCGACCATCTCCGTCGCAGCGGGAGTTTATTTCCTTGTGAACTCACTGTTGAAGAATGAGGAGGTCGGGGACATGAAAAAGCTTTTCCTGCGCAAGCTCGGTCGGGGCCGTTCCACCACCGATTGATGAAACCGGCGGGGGTCGCGTAACGTTGTATATCAGGATCCAACATCCATTTCATGAACTTCAAAAATCTCCTCTTTGCTCTAGCCGGGCTGGTTCTGATCTGGACAGGCGTGGGGGCGATCTTGCACGCCACGTTGAAACACACCTCGACACCTGAGAAGGTTCATTCGTTGATGGCATCGTCTCCATGGCTTGATGGCAAAGAAGTTTCCGAGCAGGCGCGACGCAAGCATATGGCCGAGGTTATCGCGCAGGTGAACCGGCTTGATTTCGAGCAACGCCGCCAGATGCGCGACGAGCGGGAGACCAGCAAGCTCTTCTTTAATTCGCTGACCAAGGAGGAGAAGGCGCGTTTTCTTGAGGAAACCGTGGAGCAGCATTTCAAATCCGTCATGAAGGCTTTCAACAAGATGTCGCCTGAGGAACGTCGAAAAGTGGTGGATCAGGCGCGCAATGAAATGCAGAAGAATCAATCCGATGGAAGTGACATGCAAAAACTCAAAGCGGAGGACGAGAAGGTTTTTGAAAGCGTCGTCGAGAAAGGACTTAGTGCCTACTATCAAGACGCCAGTGCGGACACCAAGATGGATCTGGCGCCGTTGATGGAAGAAATGCAGCAGCGCATCCGGGGATTCCACCCTCACTGATGAAACACCAAACACAGTCATTGCCCAGCAGCGGCGGCTTCACCCTCATGGAGCTGTTGATGGTCATCACCATTACGGCGGCCCTGGCTACGCTGGCCATTCCGGCGAGCAACCGGCTGATTCACCGCGCTCGCGCTGCATCATGCATGAACCATCTGCACAACCTCGGCGCGTCATTGAATCTCTATCTCACAGAAAACAACAACACCATGCCCACGCTCGTCACTGCCCGCGCCAGCGTGAACAGCGATGAGCCATCGATCGACAAGGCGCTCGATAACTTCACCGATAGCAAATCCGTTTTCCATTGTCCCGCCGATAACAAGAAACTTTGGGAAACCACCGGCACCAGCTATCTCTGGAACAATTTGCTTAATGGACAAAACGTCGCCAGCCTCAATTTCATGGGACTGAACACCGGCGGCAGCCGCATTCCGGTCATGAGCGACAAGGAAAATTTTCACACTTATCAGGACGTGCAGGTGAACATTCTCTATGCGGACGGGCACGTCGCGAAGGAGATACAGTTCACGGTCGGCGGGAAATAAACAGGATGCACGCATGGCCTTGATTGAAGCACGAAATCTGACCAAGCGATTCACCCGCGACCGCGCCGCGCTGGATGACGTGAGCTTCGAGGTGAAGGAGAAGGAAATCGTCGGCCTGCTCGGCCACAACGGCGCAGGCAAGAGCACCGTGCTGGGCATCATGCTGGGCATGGTGCGGCCCAATGCTGGCGAGGTCATCATTGACGGATGCTCGGTGCAGCGAAATCGCGCGGGTGCCTTGCGCCAGATCGGCGCGATTTTTGAAGCGCCAGTTTTTTACGAGTATATGAGCGGCTGGCAGAACTTGCGAGCGCTGTGTGCGCTGAGTGGTTGGTGGGATGAAAAGGAAGTGTGGCGGGTGCTGGAACTGGTCGGATTGAAGGATCGCGTGCATGGCAAAGTTCACACCTTCAGCCACGGCATGAGGCAGCG
>JAYVZW010000077.1:0-7391 GCA_043783015.1 Verrucomicrobiota bacterium | reverse complement strand
CAAGGGCAGCACCAATCTTGCCAAGGGCAAGAAAGTGACCAGCTCTGACGACCTGCCCATCATTGGCACAACGGATTTGGTGACGGACGATGACCTTGACGGGGCCGACGGTTCCTATGTCGAGCTCGCCCCCGGCCCGCAGTGGGTGCAGATTGACCTTGGAGAATCAAGCTCCATCTCCAAGCTCCTTGTCTGGCATTTTCATAAGCAGAGCGTGATCTACTTCGGTGTGGTCGTCCAGATCAGCGACGACCCGGAATTCAAAGCTGGCGTGGCCACCGTTTACAACAACGACGTGGATGACAAATGCAAACAGGGCAAGGGAACCGACAAAAACTATGTCGAAACCAATCATGGCCGGCTTATTGACGGTAAGAATACCAAGGGCCGCTATGTTCGGCTCTGGTCCGCAGGCAACTCTGCCAATGAAATGAATCATTACGTGGAAGTCCAAGTTTACGGCAAAGCAGCCAAGTAAGTCATTCTCTGCTTATAACACCTTATTAAAAACGCCGCTGGGAAACTGGTGGCGTTTTTCTTTGTTATCGAACGACAACTTAAGATTATCTTCCATCCTATTAAGATTACTTCCTATCAGCCTCTTCTTCAGGTCTGGATTCAACTTTCAAGGATCGGATTTTCTTGTTGACCGTGTCGATCTCAAACCTGCCCTCCATGGCAAAGACCTGCTGTTTGCGATAATCAAAGGCCCAGGCTGCAATCTCGAAAACCCGTTCCGGCTTGGGTAGCATGTCCCAGGTGAATTTTTCGACAAAGCCGCAAGTGCCTTCTTTTTCCAAGTGATCGGCGCCAATGTGAACGAACTGGGTGTCGCGCCCCAGTGTTTGCAGAAGATAGAGCGGCATGGCGGAGACTTGCGCGACCTGAAAGATTTGCCAGTCTCCGTTCGAGTCTTTATAAGTGAGAAAGACCCCGTCGGCCACGCGTTCGCGTCGCACCAGGGAGGCATAACCGCGCGCGCTGATAATCTGGTTGCCTTTGTCGTCCGTGACGACATTGAGGTCGGTAAGGCTGGCGCTGTTTTCGTTCAGGATGACTTCGGAAGTGGTGAAGTTATCGAGCCGTTTGTTTTTGAGCATTGGTCTTTCCAGCAAGCCCAGGCTGTCAGCCTTTCTGGCGAGTTTAAAGTTTGCCGGGACCTGGTCGTTCAACTGCATCTGTTTGTAAAACATCGTGTTCGTCGCACCCCGCAGGCGTGAGGATTCCCACATTTCCATGATGCGGCAGCCGTGCGCCCAGGCCACACCCTGAATGATAATGTAGGCGGTGCATGTTATGGTGAACGCGGTTTTTATTCTTACTCTGCCAGTCTCACCGGCCCGCAATTCCAGCCAGTCCTTCGTAATCAGCCACGACATGGCGATGAGTGAAAGCGTGAGCGGCACGGCGTGAACGATATATCTTGCCGCGAGCACGTTGTTGCCGCTGGAGCTGGCGTGGAGCCGGCCCATGGCCACCAGCAATCCACACGCGATGGAGTAGGAGCCGAACAGGATCCAGGGCAGCAATTTCGCCCTGAGTTCCATGCGCCGGAAGTGAACTAAAAAGTATGCCGTGGCGCCAAGGAACAGAAGGAATAAGGCCGTTCCAATCCACAGGCTCGCATCCATCATGCCGATGCTGGTGCCGCGGCAGAGATGATTGCCGAGGAAGCGCATGACATAGGGTATGGAGCGGCTGGGATGCTGAAAAAAGGCAGCCGTGTCATGGCTCAACGCTTTTTTGCCCGGCTCCAGTCCGTAAGTGAAAGCCGGATCCTCTTCGTTGACTAAATTAGTGAAATAAAGTCCGGCCGTGATTCCAAATACCGCGAGCCACGTCACGGTGAAAATCCATTGGGCACGCCGCTCCTTGATCATGCCGCCCATGAAAACCAGCGGCAGCGGCAGCAGCCACACGAGCAATCCGGATGCCAGCGTCTGGGTGGCGCAACTTGCGCAAATCACACCGGCGGACCATTTGGCCCACAGCGGCCATCCGCCCGTGAAGATGACCAGCGTCAAGCTCAGAAAGAACGCCGGGCAGACGACCTGGAACATCATCGGCCAGAGAACGATGCGATATTGCAGGGGCGTGAAAATGGTAAGTGTCATCAGTGCCAGCAGCGGCCACCATGCACTGAAAGTTTTGCCTGTGGTGCGACGCAGCAGCACGGCCACGTTCCAGGCCATCAGCGAGAGCAAGACCCAGCTCAGCCACATCCAGTTGGTGTAATCTGTGGGCCACAGTTTGTGCAGTATCATGATGACCGCGCGAACAAAGGCCATGCGGTGCTCCATTTGCACGCGAAAGAAATCGTGAATCGTGAGGTAGTGATCGTCCTTGGCTAGCGTCCAGAGGAAGCCATTGGGCTCTTTGACAAACTGATGCACGAACATCCAGTCATCCAGAAACGGAATGTTCACCATGTGCTGTCGCATGAGGAGGAGCAAGGCCACAGCGGGTCCAAGCACAAGGAGCCATGGAATGACGCGACTCATATGTCGCCATTTTCCTTGCAGCAGACCTGGGGGTTTGTTCATGCGCGTCTTGTTTGGTTTCCGTCGCGCAACCGTGTTTGCGCGGAGGTGGATTAAGGCATGAGTCGGCGGACGTGGCAAGGCTTTGCTCGCGCACAGGAGACACAGGTGGATTTTCTCAACCAATGGCCCAGTGAAACCGCATGACGTATCAACCGTTCCCGTCCGGGGTGCATTCCGCCACCACGGTCACCGGGCGTTTCTTTACCTCCTTAATTATGACCGCCAAATATTCTCCGATGATGCCCATGCAAAAAAAGAGCGCGCTGGCGATGAAGGAAAGATAAAGCACCAAAGTAGCAGTGCCGGCATTCGCGCCGACATGATAACCGAATATGCTAAAGGAGGGGAACACACGGTTGAGCAGGAAAACGCCAGCCGCCGCCAATGTAATGAATCCCATGAACAGCCCCACCCAAGTTGCCAGCCGGAGCGGTGCCGTGCTGAAGCTCACCAGATTGTTGATGGCCAGCACCGTCAGTCGCCGCACGTTGTATTTGCTGGTTCCATGCAGCCGGGGCGGACGAGAATAGATAAGCGTGGTTTGTTTGAAGCCGATCCACGAACGCAAGCCGCGATGCACCGGCGCAGCCTCACCCAGCCGCAGCAGCGCCTGATGCGCGCGCTGGTTGACGACACAAAAATCGCCGCTGTCCAACGTGTAGTCATGCTCCGCCATCCAGTTCATCACCCGGTAAAAAATCTTGTAAGCCGCGCGCAACCACCACGGCGAGTCCTCGCGCTTTCCGCGCACACCCGCGCAGACATCGAACCCTTCGGCGGCAACTTTTTGATACAGTTCCATCAACACTTCCGGTGGATCCTGGAGATCGCAATCAATGACGCCGATGCAGTCGCCCTGCGCGTGCTGCAATCCAGTCCACACCGCAGGCTGATGCCCGAAATTTCGGCTCAGGCGCACGGCCTGAAAGCGCGAATCTATTGCATTCAATTCCCAGAGCATCGCCGCCGTCCGGTCTTTACTGCCGTCGTCCACAAATAAGATGCGCCACGCGCCTTCCGTGGCCTTTTCCAGATGCGACACAATCTTCTCCACGAGCACGGGAATGGACTCTTCCTCGTTGTAGCAGGGAATCACGACGCAGAACTTCGGTGGCACCGGCATGGGCATGGGAAAAGAAATTAAATGTAGAAGCTGAATATTCAGCCTATAAAGGTGGAACTGTGGGCGCGGAACGCCGATTTTCAACCATTCAACACGGCAACATTTCAATATTTCCTTCGCTTGAATCTCGTCCGTGTTGTGGCATCTCATGCTATTCATGACCCGGCCCTTACCTCCTTTTCTGCTGATTTTTTGCGCGGTGCTTCTTGCCTCCTGCGCCACGTCCGCCAGGAAGTCCAAACCGTTCCCTGAAGTGCGCAAGGCGGCGCCACTTAAAATGTATGAATGGAGTGGCGACAATGCCACCGGCCCGCCTTCCATCATCATCCGGCTCGATGAACAGAAGGCCTATTTCTTTCGCGGCAAGAAACAGGTTGGCTGGACTTATGTGGCATCTGGCAAGCCCACGCATCCCACCCCGCCGGGACAATATTACGTCATGGAAAGGACGACCGACAAAGTCTCCAACCTCTACGGAATGTTGCTTGATGCCAAAGGCGACGTGCTGAGCAGTGATTTCAACGCCGCCAAGGATCCAATTCCAGAGGGTGCGCAGTTCAAGCCCGCGAAAATGCCTTACTATGTGCGTCTGAGTGACGACGGTGTCGGCATGCATGCCGGGAAGATTCCCAAGCCCGGTGCCACCGCCTCCCACGGCTGCATCCGTCTGCCTAACGACATGGCCAAAAAATTCTTCGAGAACGTCCGCGTCGGCACTCCGGTCACGATCTTGGCCGGTCCTGTGAAGAAGCGCCGGGGGTTATTCGCACTTGGTGCGCTCGGTGTTCACGCTTCAGCGTGACAGGAAATAAATGCAGGTTGTTTCATCACGCTGCTAGCTTTAGATCCCGATATTCGCAAGCGCGGTGGCGATGTTGTTGACCGTCGCTGTGATCTGTGGATGTGAGGCTTCAAGTCCTTTGACGGCTCCGGCCAACCGGCCCAGGGCGTGTGCGGTGTCGGTGACGGCGGGAATGTCGTCGGCAGTTGCGTCTGCGTCTGATTGTTGCCCGATGCCTCCGATCTCCAACTGCACGGCTTCGAGCCGCTGGAGGATTTCACTTTTGGTGGCGTCCGGCAGCCCCCCGGCACTGTTTACGATGCTGCGCAATTGCTCGAGTTGAGTATCAATCATGGGACAATCTTATGCGGAATGTGGCGGCAGGAAAGCGTTAAACATCACGCTTCAGCTTTTACTGGATTGGTCAGGCGGCCAATCTTTTCAATCTCGATGGTGACGGAGTCTCCGGGTTGCAACCAGCGCGGTGGGTTGCGCGCCATGCCGACGCCGTGCGGGGTGCCGGTGAGGATGACGGTGCCGGGCAGCAGCGTGGTGCTGCCACTGAGAAATTCAATCAGCGTGGACACATCGAAAATCATGTCATTCGTGTTCCAATCCTGAAGAGTTTCTCCATTGACGGTGGTTTTGATCTTGAGGTCGTTGGGGTTCGTGATTTCATCGGTGGTGACCAGACAGGGGCCGAGCGGGCAGAAGGTATCGAAGCCTTTTCCCCGGCACCATTGGCTGCCGCCCCAGTCGCGCTGCCAGTCGCGGGCGCTGACATCGTTCGCACAAGTGTAGCCCAGCACGTGGCCGAGCGCGTCGGCTTTGCTGACGTTCTTTGCCACCCTGCCGATGACCACCGCGAGTTCGCATTCGTAATCCACCTGCGCGCTGGCGAGATGCGTCGGGATTTCAATGAAATCACCGGGATGTTGCAAGGCCGTGATGGGCTTGTAAAAGAGCACCGGCCATTTCGGAACTGGCGCGCCGCTTTCCGCGGCATGACGCCGGTAGTTCAATCCGATGCAGTTAATGCTCACCGGCGCGATGGGGGAGAGAAGCTTCTGCACATCCGCCGTCGCGGCGGTCACGCAAGGCGCGCCGAAGATGTCACCCTCGATCAGCAGGGCGCTGCCATCCGTTTGCAACGCGCCGTGCTGCACGATGCCCGAGGAGTTCTGGAAGCGGATGATTTTCATGCCCATTGATCTAGGAGAGGCAGGCGCTGAGGTCAATCGCGGGGCGTGGTTTTCACGTGAAGGTGACTCGTTGATCTATTTCCACTTTCAAAATCAAGGCTATCGCTTAGCATTGCCGACACTATGACCAAAATTATTAGCGGTTTAAATGGAAAACGATGGATGGCGCTGGGCGCACTTGTTTGGTGCGGGATGTCGATGACTTCCTGTTCGGTATCACTGCCGACCCGGCCCATTGCGGAGCAGAAGAAAGCACCGGAGCTTTATAAATGGTGGGGTGATGACATGAAGGGCGCGCCTGCGGTGAAGATTATCCTCGATGAACAGAAGGCCCACATCTATCGCGGTGGTGAGGAGGCGGGCTGGACGATGCTGGCCACTGGCAAGCCGGGGCACCCGACTCCGACGGGCAGCTTTACGGTGATGGAAAAAATCCAGGACAAGAGGTCGAACACTTACGGGTATATTGCAGACAAGGAGGGCAACGTCGTGAACGGGGATGCGATGGCCGGTGTCACCCCGGTGCCGGACGGATGCCGCTATGTTGCGGCTCCTATGCCATATTGGATGCGCCTGACCAGCTACGGTGTCGGGATGCACGAGGGAGAAATTCCTGATCCCGGTTTGCCCGCTTCGCATGGTTGCATCCGTATGCCGAGGGAAATGGCGCAGAAACTTTTTGAGGTCGTCAGCGTGGGCACCAGCGTCACCATCTCCGGCAACGCGCCCCAGAGTTAATCGTCAAGCGCGCACCAGCGGCACTGTCCCGGGCGCGATGTTTTCCAAGTCCACTTTGCGGTAGAAACAAGTCACCGCCTTAGTGTGGCAGCAGCCCCCGCCGAGTTGCTCGACCTTCAGCACAATGGTGTCCTGGTCGCAGTCCACGCGGATTTCTTTAACGACCTGGAACTCGCCCGAGGTCTTTCCTTTGTGCCAGATTTCCCTGCGGCTGCGGCTCCAATAGACTGCTTCGCCCAGCGTGAGTGTGAGCTGCAATGACTCCCGGTTCATGTAAGCCAGCATCAGCGCCTCGTTCGTGCGCCAGTCCACCGCGATGGCGGGAATCAGGCCGTGCTCGTCGAATTTGGGCGCAAATTCCAGAGCCTGTTCGATGGTCTCCTCGGATTCGCGATTCGCGAACTTCACACTGGCGGGGTTAATCTTGTCCATTTGGAAAACTAGACTTGAAACGGAAAACAGAAAACGGAAAACTGCCCCATGTCATTCCCCGCCCCGAGCGCCCTGAAACTCCTCGACCGCTCCATGCAGCGCGGCAGGCTCGGGCATGCCTATCTCATCAGTGGCCCCAAGGGGCCGATGCTGGAGAAGTTCGCCACCGACTTCCTGAATCTCGCATCCGGGGCGGCGTATTTTGACCTTGATGCGTGGCAGAATCACGGTGCGCTCATCATTCGGCCAGAGAGCAAGTCGCGCCGCATCAAAGTGGAGACGATCCGCGAGCAGGTCGAGCCGTTTCTCTTCGTCACCACGACCGGCGCGGCGCATCGCTTCTGCGTATTCGTCGATGCCGAGCGCATGAATGAAAGCACGCAGAACGCCTTTCTCCGCACCTTGGAGGAACCGCCGCCCAATACATTGTTTCTCCTGCTCTCATCGCAGCCCGAATCATTTCTCACGACGATTCTGTCGCGCGTCATCCGTGTTCCCTTGATGCCCGAGCCGGGCAGGCGAGAACTCAGCGAGCCGGAATCACACCTTGTGGAACTGCTCACGCAACTGGC
>JAYVZW010000076.1:0-7396 GCA_043783015.1 Verrucomicrobiota bacterium | reverse complement strand
CACCAGCACCCTGAACGATGGCATTCCCGATGTCTGGAAGATTCACTACGGCTTGAGCACCACTGATCCCAACGTGGCCAATGCGGATTACAACGGCTCCGGCGTTATGAACTTGGAGAAGTATCGGTTAAACATCCATCCTCTCGCACTCGCCGAGCCACCTCCGGAGGCAACGCCACCTAAGGCTGCCAAATCTACGGTCAAGAAAAGTGCCAGCAGCAGCAGTTCTGACGCACTACTGAAAAACATGGATTTCAGCGACGGTGCTGGCCCTAAAACTCAGCCAACCAGCGGTGGTTACAACGTTAAATTTCAATGGAATTACAACGATTGGGGTGATGGAACTAAATTTGGCTGGAAAGCAGTCAAGGGCAGCATAGTTGAAGTCTGGAAAGACCCCAGCGGCAATCAGTTTATAGAATTAAACTCTAATGCTAACAGCAGCGGCATTGAGCAGAAAATTGCCAACCCACAGCCTGGCACTTACTTGCTGAGCTGGCGTCACCTTGGACGCCATGAAAAAAAGGCCGGTGATAACTCCTATTCGGTTCATGTTTTTGCCAAGGATTCAAAAGGCGATACAGGCTCATTGGCTCATAGCACACCCATAGCGACTTCACCGCCTGAGCATATTTATCATGCGCCTTCGTCAATTGATTATTCCAAGCCATCTGACTATCCAGCAATGGAAAATTGGGATCAGGAGCTTGTCGTATTCACGCTAACCAAAGAAATCATTGCTACTCATCCAGATATTTGGATTGCATTTGTCTCTGAACAAGAAGGAACTTACGGAGCGTTTATTGCAAATGTAAATTTATCGCCGATTGATTTAGCCGTGGATGCCAATAGGGACGGCACAATCACTCGAGGAGAACATGCCTCAAAGGAAAAACCATTCAGGTTTTGGATCAACAATGACTCTGACTTGCTGGAAACTGAAAAGGAAGATGAAGGAACAATACAAGACTTTCAAAGTGGCAAGATCAACAACACCCGTGACCTTGAAGATTTCAACATGCTCCTACTCACCATACCAAAAGAACTTTGGAACATGCACATACATGGCAAGGCTTCCATTGGCATGAAGTGGAAGAATGTCTCAGGCACATGCCCCGGAGTTAAGGTATTTAGAAATGCCGACGTAATTCACGAGTCGAAGGATTATCTTTGGAACCTCAGTAAAGCAGAGGCTCAAATGCAAACGCAGGAAGTATTGGGTGAATTTTGTATGGCGACCATCGAGACTACTTCGTCAGTGAGATTGTCAAACTTGGTATTGACACACTCCACTGAAAATGCCGAGTCCGACGTAACAGTTCGATTGTTGTTTGAGGCGTCCGCACAGGGCCAGGGGCAGCTCTGCTTGGTGATTATGAATAACGGGTAGGAAATTGCCGAAGGACCCGGCGTTTGGCTCAAGCTCATGGATGTTCAAAAAATGTTCGAGAATGCGACGGGAACACCAGAAAAGCCTTATCCCAATCCTCCGGATTATATCGATCGAGACCCTCCGAAACCAAACGTGGGAACAAAGTTGTTTGTATGGCCTGGGCATCAGGAGTTTGAAAAGGATCCCGATGAAACCGACGAAGCCATCATCCTCGTGCATGGCTGGAACATGACCGATGCCGACAAGCGAACATTCTCGAACACCTTCTTCAAGCGGCTGTGGTGGAAGGGATTCAAAGGTAAGTTTTGCACCTTCTCTTGGCCGACTTTCAACCACGATGATGATATCAATACCCATATTCCTAATGACAACCTCCATTACATCCCCAATCACTACAACCAAAGCGAATATGTTGCTTGGAAGTATGGCCCGGCTCTCAAAGCGTATGTGGACAGCATAAAAAAGGTTTCGAAGAATGTAGCGGCCCACAGCATGGGCAACGTGGTCATGGCTTCGGCCTTGAAGTCAGGCCTCACGATCAACAGCTATGTGGCGATGCAAGCTGCTATTCCCAGGGGATGTTACAGTGGTGATGCTAATGGATATGAAAAATTTATAAAGGCGGATGAATCTAAGCCAACACCTGATATATATGGAGGATTATTAGCGGGAATTAACGGCAATTTCTCGAATTTTTTCAGTGCAAACGACTACGCCCTGAAAACCGGTAAAGTTAACATATTGTGGCATGATTATGATTCCAATTGGGAAGCCAATCAAGTCGATTACAAACCAGATAGTCCTAAAGGGTATTCTACTAGCCGAATTAATTCAATTTCTCCATTTTCTTCTTCTGTCGGTTCCCGACCCTTTGATGGCGCGCCCCCTTTACGCAATGTTACTGATCCACACGAGCTAATGGCCTTTGTTGCTCGACCCAGATCGGAAGCTCTCGGTGTGAGGGACACTACGGGTTTTATTGGATACGATCTTGCTGACGATACATTGTCCTATCCTTTTGGCAAAGACCGAACCGAGCATAGCGGACAGTTCCAGCGCCCCATTCAAAAGACTGAAGCGTTCTACAAGAAGCTACTGCAAACTATGGGTGTTGGTTTTATCGACAAACTTTGATTCCGTATGATTTTTTTACGTAAGATACTTATACTCACTTTCTTGGTTGCCGCAGTCTTCGCAGTTGCATGGTGGCTGTTGCAACCTAACAATTTGCTGGAGCATCCATCGAACGCTTTGCCGACGCCGCCTCCTAAGCCTGTTCCACATGCGGCAATTAATACCCAAAATTCGGCGCCCGAAGGGCGGCCTACGATTGTCCAGCCCTTCGCTCGCACGCCTTATCTTGGATTGGCAGACCCACGTTGGAAAATCTACGAGGCCAGGCGTGCAGCCGACCGATCGTTCGAGTGGAGAACACCTATTGAGTTTTATGGCAAAGCGGTTGATGCACGGGATCAACCGGTGCCGGGGGCGAGCATTGAGACCTCTTGGAGCGGCACAGATGAGAAGTATGGGGGAGACGGTGTGGGCCATAGAATACTTACCAGCGATCCCAACGGGTTGTTCTCGCTCACGGGGGTGGAAGGTAAAGGCATCTCAGTCCGAGTCACGAAGGAAGGATACCGCAACAGTAGGACATGGAACAATGGCAGCTTTGAATATGCCGGTTTTTGGGAACCAATTTTCATTGAGCCGGAACGGAACCATCCAGTTGTTTTTCATCTCGTGAAGCGGCGTGTAGCTGAACCTACTTATCATCTTGATGGGAGGATCATCGTCAACCCCTCCTCATTGGAAACCGATCTCGATCTTCTGAGCAAGCCAGTCCAAAAAGACATACCTTCTGATTTGCATGTTCGCATCACACGAGCACCTGACGCCAGCCACGAAAAACCTTTTGATTGGAAGGTGGTAATTGTAGGCACTAACGGTAGCGAACTCACGGAAAGTAACGAAGAATTCATGACGTTGGCCCCGAACGAGGGTTACAGGGCGAGTATCGAGCAGGAACACAAGAGCGGGCGTTCAAATCAATGGGGGAAAATGCGCTTTTACGTTCGCAACACTGCGCGTGGCTTCTACGCTGCGGTCGAATTGGAAGTAGCGCCTTTCTACCCCTTTGCTGGCAAAAACGGGGCAGGGCTGATGATAGTGGCGACGATCAATCCGAACTACTCGCCGAATCTCGAATACGATCCTGAGAAAGACATTCGAGAGATGGCGAAGAAATAGTGACCCAACTCTTCTTACCATTCCGTTTAAGCTCCGCGCCCGCCAATTGGCAACTCATTTGCAACTAGTATTATGATGTAGTAGATTTGCTTCACTCACCTTTCGGACTGCTCGCCAAAGTCTTCCCTGAATAATCTGCGCTTTGCCTCGCGCAAAGAATGCGGTAAAGTTACCCATGCCGGAGTTTCATGTGCCCCACAAGATCAAGCGCCCTACTGCGATCACGGTGGGCGATTTCTTTGAGAACAATCACGAGTCGCTCAAGATGCGGCTGCTGAATTCCGACAAGGGCTACGCGCGCAAAGTCTCGGAACCAAGCGTGAACCGCCCCGGCTTGGCGCTGGCGGGTTTCCACAGTTACTTCGCTTACAAGCGCGTGCAGGTTCTTGGAAACTCCGAGGTCTCCTACCTTCACAGCCTGGAGCCGAGGGTGGCGCAGGAGCGCTTCTCAAAGCTTTGTTCATGGGAAATTCCCTGCCTCGTGGTCGCCCGAGAAAAAAGACTTCCGGAGGATCTTCTCGACATCGCTGACTCCGCGGGCATTTCCGTTTTTCAGTCCAGCATGATGACGATGAAGTATCTCAATGCGGCTACCATCCGGCTCGATTTCGCTTTCTCGCCAACCACGAACATTCACGGCTGCCTCGTGGACGTGCAGGGTGTCGGCGTCCTGATCCAAGGGCCGAGCGGCAGCGGCAAAAGTGAAAGCGTGCTCGGCTTGCTGGAACGCGGGGCCAGTCTGGTGGCCGATGACATGATTCTCTTTCGCCTCATCGAGGAGCGCGAAATTCAGGGCACCTCGCCTGAGCTTGGTCGCAACATGATCGAGGTGCGTGGCATCGGGCTGTTGAATGTTGCCGCCATTTTCGGTGTTGGCTGTGTGCGATTGACCAAAAGGCTCGACCTTGTCATCCAGCTCATTCCCAATCCAGACTTGAGCGAGATGGAGCGGTTCGATACCTCTGCCCACACGGCAGAGATTTTCGGCAAGCCGGTGCCATTGCTCAAAGTCCCGGTCATCCCCGGACGTAACATCGCCAGCCTCATCGAAATCGCCGCGCTCAATCACAAACTCCGCAGCTTCGGTTACCACAGCGCCATCGAATTTAATCAAAGGCTCTTGAAAAAGATGGCGAATGATCAAATAGGATAGAATGTCCACCCTTCAACCGGCCTGATCCACACCCGCCATGACTTGCACCAAAGAATTTAACGTCGTCAACAAGATGGGCATGCACGCCCGTCCGGCGGCTCAATTCGTCAAGCTGGCCAGCAAATTCAAATGCGAGGTCTGGGTGGAAAAGGACGACGAGCAGGTAAACGGAAAAAGCATCATGGGCCTCATGATGCTCGCCGCCGGTCAGGGCGCCAAACTCATCCTCACGACTGACGGGCTGGATGCAGAGACGGCCTTGCAGGAACTTGGTCATCTTATTCAGTGCGGATTTGACGACGGCGAGTGAACCTGATTCAGTGAACTTAGGATCAAGCCGCGCGAGTTAGCGCCTTGACCCATTCATTTCATCTCAGGAATCCATGCCCAGACCCCCAGCCCATAAGCCAGAAAAAATCCTTCGCGGCACGCCCGTGTCTGGAGGCATGACGCACGGCGTTGTCCGGCTGATCGGCAGTAGCTTCGTGGAGCCGGCACCGCGCCGCATTATCGCCAAGGATGTCGCAGCAGAGCTAGTGCGCTTTCATCACGCTCTCGATGGTGCCCGGAATGAATTGCAGGCGCTCATCAAAGAACTGGACGGAAAGACTGAAAAAAACGCCCGCGAGATTTTGGAAATGCACGTCATGGTGCTGGACGACCCACATGTGAATCTGCAAGCCGAAGGACGCATCCGTGACAAACACGACAGCGCGGAAACGGCCTATCACCACATCGTTCGCGATTGCATGGACGCATTCCATCGCATCCCGGATGCCTTCATGCGCGAGCGGGCGCTGGATATTAAGGACGTGGCCCAGCGCGTTCTGCGTCAGCTCCGTGGTGAAGCCGAGAACCGGGTTCAGAGCAATGCGCCGTTCATCTGTGTAGCCCATGATCTGACGCCCAGTGAAACCGTTCACATGAAACGTGATCAGGTGATGGGCTTTGCCGTTGAACTCGGCAGCAAGTCCTCGCACACGGCCATCATGGCCCGATCGCTGGGACTTCCGGCCGTAGTGCGATTGCACAATCTATTTAATGAACTGCACAACGGCGATGAAGTTCTGCTCGATGGTGATGAAGGGCTGCTCATCATTCATCCCAGTGAAAAGACTCTCGCGCATTACCAGACCCTCGACCGTGAGTCCGAAAGGCGCGAGGCCAAATTGCTCGCCGAAAGCGACAAGCCAGCCATCACCCTGGACGGCACGCGCATCACCGTCGCGGCCAATGCGGAGTTCGCGGAAGAATTGCCCCATGTCAGGGAATGCGGAGCCGAGGGCATCGGTTTATTCCGCACCGAGTTCATTCATCTGGAGAATCCCGACGCGACCGAGGATGAACTTGCGGATATATACACACGCATCGTGGAAGGGGCGGCTCCAAATCTGGTCATCTTCCGCACCCTCGATCTCGGCGGCGACAAGCTCGACCCTGATCGCGATGAAGTGGAACAGAATCCCTTCCTCGGCTGGCGCGGCATCCGGGTCTCGCTCGCCAAACACGATCTGTTCAAGCGCCAGTTGCGCGCCATCCTCCGCGCCGGCGCACACGGGCCTGTGGGCATCATGTATCCCATGATCTCCGGCGTGCATGAAGTCGTGGAAGCCAATCTCCACGTAGCCGAGTGCCGCGCCGAATTGCATTCCGCCCATGTGCCTTTACCCGAGCGAGTGCAGGTCGGCGCGATGATTGAGATTCCGAGTGCCGCCGCCATTGCTGATCTGCTCGCGCCGCATGTGGATTTCTTCAGCATCGGCACCAATGACCTCACGCAATACACACTGGCCGTGGATCGGGTGAATGAACGTGTCGCCAATCTCTACCAGCCCACTCATCCCGCCGTTCTCCGACTGATCAAAATGGTCGTCAGCGCGGCGCATCACGCGGGAATCTGGGTCGGACTCTGCGGCGAAATGGCGGGCGACATCTCCCTGACTCCCCTGCTCATCGGCCTTGGTCTTGATGAACTCAGCTCCGCTACCAGCCAGGTGTCGAAGATCAAACACGCCATCCGCAATCTGGACACCTTGCAGTGCCAGCAGCTCGTGGAACAATCCCTTCACGAATCCGACTCCGCAAAAATTCAGCGCCTCTCGCAGGAGTTTGCCATGCGCAACTACGCTGACTTGTTTGAAGCGTGAAAGTCATAACCTGCTTGCAGAGGTTGACGAAAAATTCACGAATATGGCATAAATGTTTCTTGTCAGAAAAGAACTCCTTGCAATAAACACCGGAATTCTATGGTTTTCTCCTCTGCACATACAAAGTCGATGCCCGCAGCTCATGGGCAGAGCCATCCTTTTCTGGCCCCTCTGATCGCGGCAGTCTTCGCACTCGGACTTCTACTAGTCCCGGTCATTCATAGCGCGGCCACGGTCACATCTGACATTCCGATCTTCGATCCTGATAAATACACCGCCGCGGAACTGGCTACCAGCACCCTGAACGACGGCATCCCGGATGTGTGGAAGACTTGGTATGGCCTGAGTGTAATTGACTCCACCGTGGCCGATGCGGATTACACCAGCACCGGCATCATGAACCGGGAGAAGTATCAGTTGAACATTTATCCGCTTGCCTCTGCCGATACGCCA
>JAYVZW010000075.1:0-7403 GCA_043783015.1 Verrucomicrobiota bacterium | reverse complement strand
AAGCTGATGGTGCCCAGCAAGGCCGTGATGCTGACCACCAGCAAAAGCTCAATCAATGTGAATCCTTTGGACGGTCGCATGGGGAGAAAGTAAAAAGGGTTTCATTCCTCTCGGAAGAAAACCCATTCTTTTGATCTGTTTCCGGCTGGTATAATCAAGCCTGATTACCGTGCGCCGATGAAGAACACCCGCGCTCCGTAAACGGTTATAGGCCCGGAAAAACCGTTCTCACCTGAACTGGTGTCTGACAGACCATTGCTTGTGAAAGCTTTGACGGCCTTTAGTTCCGCGGCCAACTGAGATTTCTGGTAGTCAATGATCTGCTGGGTTGTTTCAGGAAAGCCACTTGCGTTAAGACCGGTGTTATCTGCGGGAGTGGGGGGAACTGCGAGGGGATTTGCGGGGATAACGATATTGGCATTCGGGTCTGCTACCGCTTTAATCGCGGCGAGTGTAGCTGTCAGTCCTGCATCTAAGAGTGAGGTCACGCTGTTGGCTGCCGTAGGAGGGTTGGCCTCAAGGATCGTAATCTCCCCTTTTCCGGAGTAGCGCAGCTGCGGTGCGGTGCAGTTAATGTGCGCTTTCCACTGGGTGTTGGCGGTGCCGGTTGAGTTTGTTACCACCGCGGTGGTCGTCCCGCTGGTGGCATTCCCACTCGTGGTTCCGTTAGTATAACCCATGACTGTATTGGCCGTATGATCGACCATGCCGGTTGCCATGCCGAAATAAGTGAGGCCATTGCAATAAATGACGGAACGATTCAAATAAGAGCCTTTTGCGGCGGGGGTGGCCGCAGAAACTGTGGGCTGACTGAGTGAAACATTGTTTCCCCACTGGGAAAATCCGGAGCCATTTTTGAACCTGATGGCGGTTTGATAGATACCCGCGTTATCCAGTGCCGCAGAGTAGTCATTGTTATCAAATGGACCCCCGGTAAGAGCATAGCCGGATAGTGGCAGGGCAAACAATGCCGCAAAAAACAAGGTGAATTTCAGATTCATGGGGGTGAGAATAGCCGAAACCTAGCTGGTTCATCAAGATTTTTTTAAATTATTTTCCCCGTGCCCCCCGACTACCACACCCACACCCCGCTCTGCAAGCACGCCGAGGGCCTCCCCCGAGAGTATGCCGCAGCCGCCCAGCGGCTCGGTTTGCCTGAACTGGGCCTGAGCGATCACAGCCCGATGCGCGAGCATTTTGACGACTGGCGCATGGAGTGGGATGAGTTCCCCCGCTATCTGGAAATGGTGGACGAGGCGCGCGCCGAGTTCCCCACCCTGCCCATCCGCCTCGGGCTGGAAGTGGACTGGCTGGAGGGTGGCGAAAAATGGATTGAAGAACTCTCCGGCAAAGCGGACTTCGACTACCTCATCGGCAGCGTCCACTACCTCTCCCGCGACTGGGCAGTGGACGATCCCAAGTATCTCTTCCGTTTCAACGAGGGCAGCGTGGAAGAAATATGGACGCTCTATTTTCATCTCTACGAAAAGGCCATCCGCTCCCGGCTCTTCGATTTCATGGGACACCCTGACTTGCCCAAAAAATTCGGCCATCGTCCCGCAGGCGACTTGCGTCGGTTCTACGATCCCGTCATTCAAGCCTTGGCTGATACCGGAACGGCCTTTGAAATCAATACCGCCGGCCTGCGCAAAGATGTGCGGGAAATGTATCCCGCCCGACAGTTTCTCGAACTCGCCCGCAGTGCGAACATTCCGCTCCTCATCAACTCTGACGCCCATGCGCCAAATGAAGTCGGTGCAGACTTCGACAAGACCATCGCACTGGCAAAAGAAGTCGGCTACACGGAGACGCTCTGCTTCGAAAAGCGCCAGCGCCGCAGCATTCCTCTGTGAATCATGCAGCTCCAAGCCCGCCAGCATCGACTCACCTTCCCCCGCCGCCCGCTGGTCATGGGCATCGTCAATATCAACGACGATTCTTTCTGCAACGACGGCACGCTCAACCCCGACGCCGCGCTTGCCCAGGCGGAACAAATGCTGCGCGACGGCGCTGACATCATCGACATCGGCGCGGAAAGCGCGCGCACCAATCGCGGCCCCATCACCATCGACGAAGAAGTCCGCCGCCTCACCCCTTTTGTTGAGCGATGGACTCAACTCACGGAAAACGGAAAACGGAAAACGGAAAACGTTCCGCTTCTCTCCATCAACGCCTGGCGCAGCGAAGTCATCGCCCGCATTCTGCCCCTCGGCGGTGACATCATCAACGACCTCTCTGCATTGCCCGACGCACGCAACGCAGAACTCTGCGCGGAACACGGCGCCGCCTTGCTCATCATGCACAGCATCGGCCAGCCCAAGGTGCCCCACACGCACATCGGTTACGACGACATCATGCGCGCGCTGGATATTTTCTTTGAGAAAAAAATCTCACTGGCCCGCAACGCTGGATTGCATGAGGAACAGATCATCCTCGATCCCGGCATCGATTTCGCCAAGCAGCGCGAAGACAATTTATGCATCTATCGTGAGCTTGATCGTTTGCAAAAGTTTGGGCGGCCCATTCTGCTGCCTGTATCCCGCAAGACGGTGATTGGCGAGGTGCTCGGATTGAAAAATCCGCTGGAGCGTGATGCCGGAACGCTGGCTTGCATTGCTGCCGGAATGAGACGGGGGGCGCACATCTTCCGGGTGCATCATGTCGATGCCGCCGCGCAGGCGGTGCGGGTGCTCTGGGGCTTGCAAGGAAACGAATGTGGCGACGGGATCCCGTTACGATAAACCCTGAAGCCACTTCACCCAGAACTCCGCGCCGCGCTCCAGTTCCGCGACCTCGATCCATTCATCCTTGGTGTGCGCTTGCGCAATGCTGCCCGGGCCGATGGCGACTGCGGGCACACCGCCGATCTCCGAGAGAAAGGCCGCATCGCAGAACCACGGCGCGCCGGTGAGCGCGGCTCCGGCGGCGACGAGCTTTTGCACAAATGGATCTGCCGCAGACGTGTCCAGACATGGCGAGGTGGCTCCAAGTGGCGAGACCTTCGCAGTGGCATCGTGTTGTTGCACAAATTCGCACAGCAACCCCAGCGGCCCGCCTTGCGCGGCGACGGTGGGATTGAAGCGGATGTCCACGGTAAGGCGGCAGTGATCGGCCGTGATGTTCGGACGCGTGCCGCCCTGGATCATGCCGAGACTGATGGTGGTGCGGCCCAGCCATTCGTCATCGCCCGCATCGGAAAGCTGCGCGCGAAAGTCGCCGTCGAGCGCCTTGATGAGCCGGGCCATTTTGATAATCGCGTTCTCGCCGAGTTCCGGGCGCGATCCATGCACGGCGATACCAAAGGTCTCGATGTCCGCCCAGAGACAGCCTTTGTGTTTGAAGACCGTTTTCATGTCCGTCGGCTCCGCGATGAGGGCAAAGGCGTAGTCCGCGCCGTGATGTTTCGCAAAGTGACGCGAGCCGTGCTGCGCGGTTTCCTCAGACATGAGGCCCGCGAAGTGAACCTCCACCGGCAGCGTTGGAATTTCGTCGCGCAGTTCCCACAAGGCCCAGAGCATCGCGGCCATCGGGCCTTTGGTGTCGCACGCGCCCCGGCCAAATATTTTTCCATCGCGCAGCTCCGCGCCGAAGGGGTCAATCGTCATCCCGGCAACGCCCACCGTGTCCAGATGCGGACCGAACACGATGCGCGGCTTCGGCTTGCCATCTGGCGAGGGCTGCGTGGGAAAGCGTCCGATGACATTTGGCCGATCCGGCAACACTTCTTCGAGAATAACTTCCGCGCCGCAGCTTTGCAAAAACTCACCGACGAACGCTGCACACGCCGCCTCTCCCGTGTGCTCAGTGCCGGTCTCGCCTTCGGGATTTACCGAGGGGATGCGGACGAGGGCCTGAGTAAGTTCAACAACTGAACGGGGCAGTGGATTCATGCGGATGCCAAGTAACCCAGTGTGGCTGTCAGGCCAAGTGATTAGGCTCCAGTTTTCTGCTCAGGCCGAATCTCGCAAAAAATACGTTGCCTTCCCGGCGTTCTCCCCGATTATCCCCGCCCGCTTCATTCCGGCCTTCAACTTCACGTCCAGCGGGTCACAGGCAGGATGGTCACGTCGCCAAGCGCGGCGTTCAGTGCAACCCCAACAACCAAAAAAACATTATGAGCGAACCTACGCTCGCGGAGTTGATCGCAGGATCCTTCCGCATTTACAACGAAGGATCCATTGTCAAAGGACGGATCCTGGAAATCAAACCACAGGTCGTCCTTGTGGACATCGGCTACAAATCCGAAGGCGCCATTGCCACATCTGAGTTCGAAGACGAAGACATCCAGGTCGGCGACGAGATTGAAGTGCTTCTGGAGAAGCTCGAAAACGATGAAGGCATGGTCGTGCTCTCCAAGGAGAAGGCCGCCCACAAGCAGAACTGGGACAAGATTTATCGCGTATTCCTCGATGGCGGACTCGTCAAAGGCAAGGTCAAGAGCGTCGTCAAAGGCGGCCTCATGGTCAATGTCGGCGTCGAGGCTTTCCTGCCCGGCTCGCAGATCGACATCATCCCGCCGAAGGACCTCAACGAATACGTTGGCAAGGTTTACGAATTCAAGATCGTCAAGGTCAACGACGACCGCAAGAACGTCGTCCTCTCCCGCCGCGAAGTCATCGAGGCCGAGCGCGCCGAACAGCGCATGAAGTTCCTCGACGGCGTCAAGCCCGGCGACAAGGTCGAAGGCATCGTCAAGAACATCACCGACTTCGGTGTGTTCGTTGATCTCAACGGCATGGACGGACTGCTCCACATCACGGACATGTCCTGGGGCCGCTTGAACCATCCTACCGAACTCGTCAGCATCGGCCAGAGGCTCAACGTCCAGATTCTCGAAGTAAACCGCGAGAAAGAGCGCGTCAGCCTCGGCCTCAAACAGATGCTGTCCAATCCATGGGACAACATCGAAGGCCGCTACCCCATCGGCACCAAAGTCCACGGCACCGTCACCAAGCTCGTAGCTTACGGCGCGTTCGTGGAGATCGAAGAAGGAGTCGAAGGCCTCATCCACGTCTCCGAGCTTTCCTGGACCAAGCGCATCGCGCGTCCGTCCGATGTGCTCACCGTCGGTCAGAAGCTCGAAGCCTCGGTCCTCGGTATTAATAAGGAGGAGCGCAAAATCTCCCTCGGCGTCCGTCAGTTGGACATCAATCCTTGGGACAATATCGACGACCGCTTCCCGATCGGCACCAAGATCACCGGCAAAGTTCGCAACCTCACCGCTTACGGCGCGTTTGTGGAACTGGAAGAAGGCATCGACGGCATGATCCACGTCTCCGACCTCAGTTGGACACGCAAGATCAATCACCCTTCCGAAATCCTCAAGAAGGGCGAGGAAGTGGAAGCCACCATCCTCGAGATCGACAAGACCAACCAGCGCATCAGCCTTGGCATCAAGCAGCTCGACGGCGATCCCTGGAGTCAGATCGACGAACGCTTCAAAGTGGGCGACCTTGTCAAAGGCCGCGTCGCGAAGATCGCCAGCTTCGGCGCTTTCGTGGAACTTGCCGACGACATCGACGGACTCATCCACATCAGCCAGATCAGCGAAGATCACATCGCCAAGGTCAAGGACAAGCTCAACGTCGGCGACGAGATCGAAGCCCGCGTCATCAAGGTGGACAAAGTCGAACGTCGCGTCGGCCTCTCCATCAAGGCTGTCAACTACGACGAAACCGCGCTCAAGAAAGAGAGCCAGGCCTTCGACGCACTGCGCCCAACGACCGACCTCGTCGGCCTCGAACAGGCCTTCAAGTTCGCCTCCGAAGACTACCGTCCCGGCCAGGGCAGCTAAACATCAGCTTCCGGCAGCAACCGGAAATCATGGGAGGAACTCCGCGAGGAGTTCCTCCTTTTTTGTAGTGACCGATCGTAGTGACGGCATCTTGCCGTCATTGCTTTTCTGATGACGGCAAGATGCCGTCACTACAGCACTACTCAGCGAGCAACTTCTCGATCTTCTCGCTTAGCTTTTCTCCGCGCGCATTCATATCCGTCACCACGCCCTTTTTATCCAGCAGCACCATCGTGGGGACGCTGGTGATACCAAAACGTTTTGGGATCTCACCCTCCCATGACTTGCCGTCGAAATGCTGCGGCCACGTCATCCCCTTTTTCTTCAGCGTCGTCTTTAGTGCGTTCTCGTCCTCGTCCAGCGAGATGCCGACAATCTCGAGTCCGCGCGGGTGCAAGCTCTCGTAAGTCTTCTTCACGTTCGGGAGCTCAGCCATGCATGGGCCGCACCACGTCGCCCAGAAGTCGATCAGCACGACCTTCCCGCGCAGCGTCGCGAGATCGACTTCTGTGCCATCCAGTGCGGTGAATTTCAATTCGAGCGGCTTCTCCTGAAGGGCGCGTTTCGCCCTGAACGGGGCGAGCGATTCCTTCGCCTGGTCGGCGACCTCTTTGTCCTTGTCTGTGGAAAGCTTCTCGGCGAGCGCTTCAAAGCGGTCGCCGGCATTTTGTTCCGTCAGTTCTAGCAGCGAGATCTTCAGGGCACCAGGCTCCTCATCGTCTGGGAATGCAGCCACGTGCGCGAGGTATTGTTTTTCCCAGATCACAAACTTTGCCGCGTCGTCCACATTCTCCGCCGCAATCGCAAGGAGGTAGTTGCTCGCTTTCGTCTTCTGTTCCTGTGAGGCTTCCTTGTCGCCGCCGATTTCCTCCAGCATCGGCAGCACATTCTTCAGCTCCTTGTTCTCGGTGTCCTCCTTCAGCCCCTCCGCGGCCAGTAGGGCAAACTGGTGCCGCTCTGCGGGTTCGGTCATCGCCGCACGACCGCGCTTCACCGCGCGGATGAAATGGGCGAGGAGCTTGTCGGCCTCGTTCTCATCCTCATTTGCCTTGAACGCAAACAACGCATTCTTTAGTGAAATAAGCGCCTCGGTGGCATCAATCTTCTCTGCAGGTTTTAGCGCCGGCCGGTTTGCGGGATCGGCCAGCCGAAGGATTTCTTCCGCCGCTGTGGCGCTACGGGCGGCGACGACACCGGTGGCCTGATTTTTCATGTCGGTGTCGCCGCCGGTGTTGGTGTCAGTTTCAATTTGATTCACCTGCGCTAGGACATTGCCCTTCTCATCGGTGATGGGACCGCCGCTCGAGCCGGGGCTGTATTCGGAGGTCACTTCAAGTGAGAGCGTCGGGCGGCTCTTAGCATGCTCCTCCGCATTTTCATCCGCCGACATCGTGCTCGAACGACTCACGCGTGCGACGATGCCCTGCGTGAACATGAAGTAGTGCCCGTTGGGATGACTCAGGCAATAGACACGCTCGCCGGGCAACGCGCCCGCACGCACCGGGAGCGGGCGCAACTTCGCGCCAGCCACTCGCACGAGGCAGGTATCGGACTCTTCATCTTTCGTTAGCAGCGCCTCCACTGGGAAAGCGTGTCCCTCCGCATCCAC
>JAYVZW010000074.1:0-2457 GCA_043783015.1 Verrucomicrobiota bacterium | reverse complement strand
GACTGCCACCTCCTCCTCCACCACCGCCACCTTTGCTCTGGCGCTTGGCTTGTAACAGCAGCTCAATCGCCTCGGTCTCGGCAGCGATTGCTTCCGGCCCGGTGTCGGGTTTTTCAAGAATCCCACCAGCCTCATCCATGACCAGCCGGACCGCGCCCAGAAGTTTGAGTTCATCCTTAAATTTCTCCGCGCCTTCAGGCAGCATCAGGATGGCATCGGACGCGCTTTGCGTCAGGATGGCGATACGCTCCTGCGTGCGGGCCAGCGGCTGGGCTTTGTCCTGATACTCGATCCTCGTCAAGGCAGGACGCGCATTCTCCAGCTCGCGAGTTTCATCACGCAATTTCATTTCGTCACGCAATGCCTGCATGACCATGAGAATGATTTCCGGGGGCAGGCTGGCGCTTTCTCCGCTGCCGGGCTTGCTCTTCGAACTCTCCGACGCGCTGACCAGCTCTTCCGCCCAACGGTCAAGCGTGTCCGCCCAAAACTCCGAGGAGGCAATGCTCCGCCCGCTCAAGTTCACGCCGGTCTGGTCGCCCGTGCGCGAGAGAGCGCCGACAATCTCGGACTTTTTCATCTGTTCGAGGATGTTCTTGAACCGCTCATCCTGCCGCCGCTGATAATAGGCTTCCAGATCGCTCTGAATTACGCGCACCACTTCGCCCTGATCCTTCTCCCGGCCTGCGATGGCATCAACATGCGCGGCCGGTTCAGGGTTGACATCTTTGCGCTCCAGCCCGAAGGCGCTGAGCGTTTTCGAATTCAGATCGGATGCCACGGTCATCTGTGAGCGCGAGGCAAACTTGAGCCGCTTCACGAATGTGCTCGCCTCCAGGCTGGCCATCAGCTCGCTCAGCTGGTCCGCCACTTTGGCGAATTCCGCGAGAAGATCGCGCTGTTCCGCCACGGCCTTCTGCATCTTATCCTGCGCAGGTGATTCCGGCGGACTCTCGTCTTCCGGTTTCTTCTCTGAAGGCGCTGCGCCCAATGTTGTCTGTGGAAGTCCCAGTTTGCCGCCGCTCGATGACGGGGGCTTGGCGGTGTCTTCCGGTTTTTTGTCCTCCGGTTTGAAAAAACCTTTTTCATTGTCCGCAATGCTTGGCACCGCAGGCTTCTTCTCGGCATTGGGATCAGACGGCTTGGGCGGATCTGACGAAGGATTTTGTTCCCCTGAAGTGACCTGCGGGGCGGACGGCTTGCTGTCTCCGGGCTTTTGCTCCCCGCCTTCGGGTGGCTTGCCGGATGAATTCTGTGAAGGCGACTGCTGCGGTTTTTGTTCGCCCGGTGAAGGCTTGCCTGAAGAGTTTTGTGAAGTTGACGGTTGAGGCTTCTGATCGCCTGGCGCGGGCTTGCCGGGATTCGATGATGCCATGGACTTAGTCGCTGCATTCGAGCTTTGCTTCAGAAGATCGGCCACGGACGGCATCCGCTGCGCGGCAATGTTTCGCAAATCCTTGAGCATGGATGCCCATGACTCAAGACGCTTGGCCTCGAACTCAGGATTGTGCGTGGCCTGCTCCACGAGGCTTTTGCCAAGCTGCGTGAGGTTGTCCAGCCGGTCCGCGTTCGCGCGTTCAGACGCGGCCTGTTGCATCACCTTCCGACGGTTCTCCGGGCGATCCAGATCCGCCGCGCTCAGCTCGCGCAGTTCCTTGTTCGTCTGATGAAGCTGTTGCTCGCGCTCATAGCTTTCGCGCGCGACCTGGAGCCATTTGGCGAACTGCTCCGTGAGCCACAAGGCGTGATCCTGTTTGTTCAAGATATGCAGGATGAACGACTGCGAGTAGGCGCGTTTCCGGCCCGGCAAATAATCTTCCGCCCAGGCGCGAACCTGCAAGGTCTGCGGAGCAACACTCTCCCGGGTCGCGCAGAATGTCGCCCGCGCATCCATCTGGCGTTTCTCCGGCTCACCTGCGACGGCGACCTTTTCCCCGCGCATCGGTTTTTCATCTGCGTCGGATTTTTTTTCACCGACCCATTCTAACCCAGCTCGCAGCACGCCAAAATCATCCGCCACGGACAGATCAAACGACAGCACCTCGGAATCCATCACCACTGTCTCCTGCGTTTCCCGTCGCGCTATAATGCGGGGAGCCTCGTCCTCCACGGCCTGCACTTTCAAAACCAGCGGCTCACGCGGCGACAGTCCCAGCGTGTCACGCCAGTTAAAGCGGCGCTCGCCGGAATTTTCCACCGCGCTGTAATTCGTCAGCAGCTTGTCGCCTTCCACTTTCTGACGCGCCCCGTCCATCTCCGCGTCCGCGAGATCGCGGCTCGCGCTGGCGACGAATGCGACTTCCGATCCCTTGAGAACACTGATGCTGCCGCCGCGCACTTCAATGCCCGGCTCGGTCTTGTATTTCAAATAGGCTGGCAAACGCAGACGCGCGGTCAATGTCGCAAGCTCCGGCCTGGTGCGAGGCTCCACTTGCAAGGTCTTGCGCACATCGCCTA
>JAYVZW010000073.1:0-22132 GCA_043783015.1 Verrucomicrobiota bacterium | reverse complement strand
ACAACCGCGTGGATGCGGAAAAATGCCTGCGCCAGTTTGTAACGATCGGTTATGACCGGCCCATGCTCATCGCCGATGGCGTGATGCTTACGTTTATTGATGCAGGCCATTTGCTCGGCTCCGCGCAAGTGGTGCTGGATATCGATGACCGCGAAACCGGCAAAAAAACGCGGCTCCTGTTTTCTGGCGATGTCGGACGACCCAACAATGATCTGCTGAACGCCGCTGCGCCGTGCGACGGCGTGGACGTGGTCATCATGGAAAGCACCTACGGCGGGCGCAAACACGAGCTGCCCACCGGGGCGTCCGACCGCATCTGCCGTGTCATCAATGACACCATCGCACGACGCGGAAAAGTTCTCATCCCTTCCTTCGCCGTTGAGCGCACGCAGCAGCTTCTTTACGCGCTGCATCAGCTTCGGGAAACGAATTGCATCCCCGCGTTGCCCGTCATCGTGGACAGTCCGTTGGCGGTCAGCGCAACGGAGATATTCCGGCTGCACCCGGAATGTTTTAATGAAGCGATCTACCAGCGCATGTTTGACCGTGACGATCCGTTCGGTTTTGAAGGCTTGCGGCTGGTGCGGGAGGTGGAGGAGTCCAAACAGATCAATGACCTCCGTGAACCGGCGGTCATCATATCCGCCAGCGGTATGTGCGAGTCCGGCCGCATCCTGCATCATTTGCGTAATAACATCGAGAATCCCAATACCACGATTCTTTTTGTAGGCTACTGCGCGGAGCAAACGCTGGGCTGGAAATTGCGCAACGGCATCAAGACCGTGAACATCCTCGGAGATCCCTTTGAAGTTCGCGCCCACATTGTGATCATTGATTCCTATTCGGGACATGCGGATCATGATGAATTACTGGCATGGTTCAGCCGGGTCAACGGCCCGAAGAGAAATGTCTTTCTTGTTCATGGCGAACCAGAGCGCGCCGAGGCGCTTCATGGCGCGCTGGCCACGTCCCATCCCCAATCAGACATCCAGGTGGCGAAACTCCATCAAAGTGTAAATTTTTAAACTGATGAAAACCCTTTTCTTGACCAACGAATATCCGCCGCACATTTACGGCGGCGCTGGTATCCATGTGCAATACCTCACGCGCGAGCTTTCCCGGCTCTGTGACGTGGAGGTGCGCTGCTTTGGCGATCAGAACGACCAGATCAACGGGCAACTCAAGGCCACAGGCTATGGACTCGATACTGGATTGTGGAATTGCCCCGCACCGCTCAAGAGCATCTTCGCCGCCGTTCAGCGCAGCCTCAGTTTCAACACCACCAACATCGATGCCAGCCTCGTGCACCTGCACACCTGGTATTCACACTTCGGAGGCATCCTGGCCAAATTGAATTACGGCATTCCCATGGTGCTCACCACGCACTCGCTGGAGCCACTGCGCCCATGGAAACGGGAGCAGCTCGCGGGCGGTTACGATTTTTCAGTGTGGGTTGAGAAGACGGCCATCGAAATGGCGGATGCCGTCATCGCGGTTTCACAGGAGACCAAGGTTGATGTGCTGCGCTTCTTCGATGCCGATCCAAAAAAGATTCATGTCATCCACAACGGCATTGATCCTGATGAGTATCACAAAATTCACGCGCCGGATGTGCTGATAAAAAACGGCGTGAACCCGGACCAGCCTTATGTGCTATTCGTCGGGCGCATCACGCGACAGAAGGGCATCATCCATCTGGTGCGCGCCATCAAGCACATGGATCCAAGCTTCCAAGTGGTGCTCTGCGCCGGCGCACCGGACACACCGGCGATTGCGGCGG
Organism: Verrucomicrobiota bacterium; assembly: GCA_043783015.1. Lineage (GTDB taxonomy): Bacteria > Verrucomicrobiota > Verrucomicrobiia > Verrucomicrobiales > Verrucomicrobiaceae > VFKE01. The sequence continues at coordinate 20,352 of JAYVZW010000073.1, read as the reverse complement.
AAATGAAACAGGCCGTGGCCGAAGCGCAGACCAAGCGCGAAGGCACCATCTGGATACAGGCGATGCTGCCCGTTGAAGAGAAAATTGCACTTTATTCCCACGCCGATGTTTTTTGCTGCCCTTCTATCTACGAACCTTTCGGCATCATCAATCTGGAAGCCATGGCCTGCGAAACCGCAGTCGTGGCCAGCGCGGTGGGCGGCATCAAGGAAGTCGTGCTGCCCGGTGAGACGGGCATCCTTGTTCCCCTGCTCCAGCAATCGGAAAGTCCTTATGAAGCCGAACACCCAGAGCAGTTCTCTTGCGATCTGGCCGAGGCGGTCAATAAACTCATGGCCGACGCCGGACTCCGCGAACGCATGGCCAAGGCTGGCCGCAAGCGTGCCGAAGACCATTTTTCATGGCGAGCCATTGCGGAGAAGACCTTTGAGCTCTATCAAAGCCTGCTGTAGTCCAGTCACACAACGCACAACTTTGTGGAAACATCATGAGCCGTCGGCGCGTGTTTACTTCATGCGCCATTTTTTATTAAGCTGTCTGCTGGCATGTTCACTTCATGCCGCCGATCCCCTGCCCGGGCATTCGACCCACGGTGATGCCTTTGATGAAGGGCCACGTCAGGCTGCGGTGCTCATGGATGGCTGCGGCAAGGTGAACTTTGCCATCACCACCAGCAAATTAGAGGCCCAACGTTTTTTCAATCAAGGCGTCGGGCAGTTGCATGGCTTCTGGTATTTTGAAGCCGAGCGATCCTTTCGTCAGGTGCTGGCGCTCGATCCAGAATGCGCCATGGCTTACTGGGGTTGCGCGATGGCCAATGTGAATAATGAAAAACGCGCCGCTGAATTCATCAAGAAGGCCGTTGAGAAAAAAGAGAAGGCGACTAAACGAGAACAACTCTGGATTGAGGCTCTGGCGAATTTTTATCGCGATACAAAAAAGGAAAAGAAATCGCGGCAGATGGAGTTCATCAAAGACATGGAGGCCATCATCAATCAATCGCCAGACGATCTTGAGGCCCGCACGTTTCTGGCCTGGGCCATCTGGCATGCGAAGGAAGACGGCGTTCCGATGGTGAGCCGGGAGACGGTGAATGCGCTCATTGAGCAAGTGCTGGCCAAAGAGCCTATGCATCCGGCGCATCACTACGTCATTCATTTGTGGGATGATGACAATCCATCGCGCGCGCTGGCTTCAGCTGCGAAATGCGGTCAGGCGGCTCCAGACATCGCCCACATGTGGCACATGCCGGGACATATTTTTTCCAAGGTGAGCAGGCTAGATGACGCCGAGTGGCAGCAGGACGCAGCCATTCGTGTGGATCACGCTTACATGATCCGCACCCAGATTCTGCCCGACCAGATTCACAACTACGCCCACAATTCAGAGTGGCTTATCCGCACCAAGAACCAGCTCGGCCATGCGCATGAGGCCGTGGCCATCGCACGCAATCTCATAGAAATCCCGCGCCATCCAAGGTTCAACACCATGAACAACGGCAAGGAAAGTGCGTCGTTCGGACGGACGCGATTGCTGGAGACACTGTTGAAATTTGAGATGTGGGATGAAGTGACTGCACTTGATGGCTCACCCTATCTCGATGTCACCCAGAACCCGTCATTTGAGGCGAACCGGCTGCGCGCCCTGGGTATTGCGGCATTTTTTAAGAAGGATCATGATGCCTTGAAAAAGAATCTTGATGCCCTGACTGCACTCAAAGAAAACAATCCTGCAAAAAAAGATAAGCCGGAGAAGAACGATACTAAAAAGCCGAAACTGAAAAACAACGCCATGAACGAATTGCGGATGCTCGACGCCATCATGAGCGACAAACGTGTCGAGGCTGCCAAATTGCTAGATGAACCGGGCGACACGTCCAAAGAACGACTGATCCGTTGCCATCTCATGATCGAAAACAAAGAGAAGGCTTTGAAGCTGGCCAGTCAACTCCCGCAAGATGCGCCCGGCATTGCGCTCCGCGTGGATGTTCTCGTCAACTGCGACAAAGTAGATGAGGCCAAGGCTCAGTTTGAAAAACTGCAAACTGTGGCGGCTACGATGGATGAAGACCTTCCCATCAGCAAGCGCATGAATGATCTGGCGCCACGCCTTGGATTCACCTCTGCATGGCGGAAACCAACGGCACTAAAGGCTGATTCCGGCATTCGTCCAACTTTGGATTCGCTAGGGCCGATGCTTTGGCATCCATGGAATGCTCCTTCATTCACGCTCACCAATCTTGAACATCACCCTGCTACGCTAAAGGATCACGCGGGCAGGCCGGTGGTTGTGCTATTTTATCTGGGCCACACCTGCGGACATTGTGTTGAGCAGTTGAAAGCGTTTGCCGCAGCATCATCTGATTTCTCCAGCGCGGGGATCGAGATCATCGCGATCGGATGCGAACCTGTTGATGAACTCGGGGCAACGCGCAGTCTCTGCGGCGACAATAACAGCGCATCACTCGAACTTCTTGCAGACCCCGAGATGAAGGCGTTCCGCGAATGGCGATGTTATGATGATTTTGAAGGCATGCCTCTCCATGGAGCATTTCTGGTGGACGCGCAAAACCGTGTGCGCTGGGCTGATATCAGTAGCGAGCCTTTTAAAGATACCGGCTTTCTTTTGGATGAAGCCAAGCGTCTGCTCAAGTTGTAGCGTGTGCCATGAGGCTGTTAAATTTGAGCAAAACAAAGCCCTGCGAAGTTTCCTCCACAGGGCTTTGTGTATTTGACGACTACTCGTTCGTCTGCGTCTTTTCAGGCCTGAGAAGACGCTGATGCGCCTTGCGGCGCATGATTACTTCTTCTTGCCGGTCTTTTTAGCAGGAGCTTTCTTGACGGCCTTTTTGGCGGCTTTTTTGGTTGCTTTCTTAGCCATGGTATTATTCCTCGTTTGTTGTTTTTTGGTTGCTGTTTTTGTCTTCGCCGGGGATTTGGCTGCCTTGGGCGAACCCTTGGCGCTTCCATTTCCACGGAGATCTTTTTGGGCGGCCTCTTCTTCGAGTGCGGCCTGAGCTGCGGCGAGGCGCGCGACGGGCACGCGATACGGGCTGCAACTTACGTAATTCAATCCAAGCTTGTGGCAGAACTTAACACTGTCCGGGTCGCCACCATGTTCACCACAAATGCCGAGCTTAATGCCGGGACGTGTGGCACGGCCTTTTTCCACCGCGATCTTCATCAGTGATCCAACTCCACGCTGATCGAGTGTCGCGAATGGATTCTTGCTGAAGACTTCGTTTTCCACATACGGCATGAGGAACGATCCCATGTCATCGCGGCTGATGCCGAGTGCAGTTTGCGTAAGGTCGTTGGTGCCGAAACTGAAAAACTGCGCGGTTTCCGCGATTTCATCCGCCGTCATTGCTCCACGTGGCACTTCGATCATTGTGCCCACCTGGTAGTCTATCTTCACTTTGTGCTCGGACATGACTTTAATGGCCGCATTGTGCACGATTTCTGTTTGAAGGTCGAGTTCTTTTTTAAATCCGACGAGAGGAATCATCACTTCCGGTTTTACTTTGATTCCTTTTTTCTGAACCAGAGCAGCGGCTTCAAAGATGGCGCGCGCCTGCATTTCAGTGATCTCAGGATAGGCGATACCAAGACGGCAACCGCGATGTCCAAGCATCGGATTCATTTCGTGAAGCTGCTCAACGCGATGATGAATGTGTTCGGCACTGATGCCGAGTTTCGTTGCGAGTTCCTTCTGCTGTTCTTTTGTGTGCGGCAAAAATTCATGCAGCGGTGGATCGAGCAGACGGATGGTGGCAGGAAGTCCTTTGAGCGCCTTGAAGATTCCGACGAAGTCTTCGCGCTGATACGGCAGAAGTTTCGCGAGTGCTTTGCGACGGTCACCCACGTTGTCCGCTAGAATCATTTCGCGCATGGCATCAATGCGGTCACCTTCGAAGAACATATGCTCTGTGCGCGTGAGGCCGATGCCCTGCGCGCCGAATGCAATCGCGTTCTCCGTCTGCTCCGGTGTATCGGCGTTGGTGCGCACCTGCATGCGGGTGACCTTGGAGCACCAGTCCATGAGCGTCTTGAAGCTTTTGAACTTCTCAGTTTGTGCCGCGACCTTATCGCCGTGAAGCAGGCCGGTGACGATTTCACTCGGAGCGGTTTTGATCTGTCCGCCGTAAACTGTGCCGCTGGTTCCATCAATGGAAAGGTGATCGCCTTCCTTAAATGTCTGTCCGGCGACGGTCACGGTTTTCTTGTCGTAATTGATCTCGATGGCACTGGCGCCGCAGATGCAGACTTTGCCCATCTGTCGGGCAACAAGTGCCGCATGTGATGAGACTCCACCCTTCGCGGTCAGGATGCCTTCAGCGGCAATCATGCCGCGCAGATCTTCGGGTGAGGTTTCATTGCGCACGAGCAAAACCTTTTCGCCTTTTTCGGCAGCTGCCGCTGCACGATCCGCATTAAGATAAATTTTGCCTGAGGCAGCACCGGGGCCAGCAGGAAGACCTTTGGCAAGTTCCTTGGCCTTCCTGGCTTCAGACACGTCGAAGATCGGCGCGAGAAGCTGGTCGAGCTGGTCAGCGGGATTGCGCATAATTGCCTTCTTCCAGTCGATGAGTTTTTCTTTCACCATGTCCATGGAGAACTTCAGCGCGGCAGCAGCGGTGCGCTTGCCGTTGCGAGTCTGGAGCATGAAGAGCTTGCCCTCTTGAATGGTGAACTCCACGTCCTGCACATCTTTGAAGTGCTTTTCAAGAATGCTGCGGACTTTCATCAATTCCGCAAAAGGCTTGGGCATTGCCTTGGCCAGTTGAGCCACAGGCTCGGGTGTGCGCACACCGGCGACGACGTCTTCGCCTTGCGCGTTGATGAGGAACTCACCGTAGAATTCATTCACGCCATTGGCGGGGTTGCGGGTGAAGGCCACGCCGCTGCCGGAGGTTTCGCCGGTGTTGCCATAAACCATCGCCTGCACATTGACTGCTGTGCCCCATTCGGCGGGGATGTTGTATTTCCGACGATAGACGATGGCGCGGTCATTCATCCATGAACCGAACACAGCGCCGGCTGCACCGCGAAGTTGCTGCCACACATCATCAGGGAATCCGTGCCCGGTCCTCTCTTTGACGAGAGCCTTGAAGCGCTTGACGAGTTCCTTTTGATCATCAGCCGTGAGTTCACTGTCCACGAGATCGCGATGATATTTTTCGTGCTTGAAGGTTTCGATCACCACTTCAAAAGGCTCGTGATCTTCTCCTTCGCGCTTCTGCACGCCGAGAACCACGTCGCCATACATCTGAACAAAGCGACGATAGCAATCCCAGGCGAAACGCTCGTTGGTTGTGGCCTTTGAAAGCGCCAGCACGGTCTTGTCATTCAGACCGAGATTCAAGATAGTGTCCATCATGCCCGGCATGGAATCGCGAGCACCGGAACGAACCGCAACCAGCAGAGGCATCCCATTGGCATCGCCAAATTTGCAGCCCATGATCTTTTCCATTTTGACAACAGCAGCTTCCATCTGCACCTGAAGCGTTGAAGGGTAGGTGCGTTTGTTCGCATAAAAGTAAGTGCAGACTTCCGTGGTCGCGGTGAATCCAGGGGGCACGGGCAAACCGATGCGGCTCATCTCCGCGAGGTTCGCGCCCTTGCCACCGAGCAGCGGTTTCATGGAGCCATTGCCGTCCGCTTTTCCTGCTCCGAAGAAATAAACATACTTCGTTTTATCCGCGCTGCTTTTTGATGCTGTCTTTGCCATAATTGAGTCGGCCGTTGAAGTGACCGTGAGCTTGTGAGGTTGTGTTGTTGACGATTGAGATGCGATGAAGAACGCGCAAGAGTATTGTGGCAATGAAAACTGTCAACGCTCTTTGCACGATGTTGCACAAGAAATGAAATTCGTCGTCGCGGTCGTTCGATATACAAATCAAGACGCGAGTTTGCTTCAGCCGAATCTCTCACTCGCGAATCACATCTCAATCTGGCAACGTGAATTTAATTATGCATTTTCCAATGACAATTCTAATGAGGGGCTTGGATAAAACACAAGCTGGGATCGTCTTTTGAATTCATCATTCTTGTGTATTGACTCCACGCCCTCAATTCCGGTATGATTGATTCATAAATAACCGCCTGCGATGCCCTTGCGCAGACAATTCAGTTCACTTGAAAAGCAAAAATATCCCAATATGAAAAACACATCTGCCGCCCGGCCAACAGGTTTCACTTTAATCGAACTCCTGATCGTCATCACTATCATTGCCTTGCTGGCCAGCATGGCCGTGCCTGCGGCCAATATGGTCATGAGAAAAGCAAAGGAAGCGCAAACCAGAACCCTGATGGTGGGATTGGTCAACGCCATCAAAAGCTACCAGACGGAATACAATCGCTTCCCCTCGGATCCGACCGTGACCACAGAGACCGCCATCGAATTGAATGCTGCCAATTACGGTTCGACTTACAGCCTCTTAAAAACCCTCACTCCTGACAAGTCTATCGCAGCGCCGGTGCTCAATCCGCGCATGATCACTTTCTTCGAAGCCCCCATTGCAAAAAATGACGCCGCCTATGGCATCACCAGCAAAGGCGAGCTTTTCGACTCGTGGGGAAAAACCATCTGGGTTCTCTTTGATACCGACGCCGATGACCGTTTGAAAAGTCCTTACTTCGGCATCGACACCAACGAGCAGCAATACCTTCCCACCACAGCGATCGCATGGTCCTACGGCGACAACAAAGTCCAGGACACTGCTGCCGGGACCAAGAAAGACGACGTAAGGACCTGGAAGTAAACACGCACGGCTGCTCCCTCTATATATATAGGCGAACTTGGTGCTAACTTAAATTCTGCTGACACCGAGCAATCTCTTCTCCGCTTTGCCCGGTGGTGCCCCCTGCTCCGAGCACTTTCTGACACTCTTTGAATCCGGCAGCGTCAAGATTGAGCGCATCGTTTCGCGATCTGCATCAAGTCCGCCGGGTTTCTGGTATGATCAGGATCATGATGAATGGGTCATGGTGATCAAGGGAACGGCAGAGTTGCAATTCTCTGACGGCAAATCCGTGACCATGAATCCCGGCGATTATCTTCTGATCCCAAGACACGAAAAACATCGGGTCGAACGCACATCCGAAGAAGTGGTTTGGCTTGCGGTGCATGTCATGCCTGCTTGATCGTCAGCGACAGCGTCACGGAAAACACTGCAAAACAAATCCACACCGTCAAACAGCCACAAGTGCAATTACCGTCGAAACATCGGCGCGAATATCCCCCTGAGTATCATCAAGGGAATGGCGATGAGCAGCCCAATGACCACCAAGAAAATTCCGGCGGTGGCCACTCCAATCAAGCCCAGAATTCCGATGACTGCAAAGACAGCTATCCGCCACCGGGAGGGCGTGAAAACCACACGCCTTTCATCATCCCGGACGATTTCGACGGGGATGAATTCCGCCTCACCTTGCTCACGTTCCATAAGGTTGGCGTTGATAATTTGATTTTCAGTCTGCGAGTTCGCTTCTATCATGCTTGTCGGGGGGTGAAGAAAATGAGACATTAAGAGTTAAGGGGCGTTCGATGCTATTTACAATACCGTGCGCTCAACATCTCACGCACCGGCGCAGGCACAAAACATATCGTCTGCAAAAACAGCCCAGGCATGGCGCAACATCTTGCGCACGGGGCGGCATCTGCTAAACGTGTCGATTCGCGCCATCATTGGCGCGGCATCATCAAACGCCATGCCAACCGCCAACGAAGTCGAACTATTTCTCGCCCGATACGCGGCTCCAATTGTCGAGGAGGCGCGCAAACTCGCCGAGTCGCGATCTGTGAAACTTCTGCACTTGGGCGCGGAAAACATCGAGGCGGAAGTCGCCATGATGGATGATTTCGTCAACGCTTTGCTGAACAAATCCAATGGCACCTGGTCTGGTCATGCGGACGCAGAAGATGAAACTGCCTGTTCCATCGCCATCTGCGCGGCCATGCTGGAGGCCGAAGCCGGGGTCGTGGTGGAGGAGGAAGCGCGCGCGCCTGTCAAACTGTTCCGCGAAATCGTGGAGGAAAGGCTGGTGCGCAAACTCACGCCTTCGGAGGAATCTTTTATCTCCAAGATTGAGGCCCGTTTTGACCGCTTCGCCAAGAGCGGCGAAATTCATGATCACGACATGGTGCGCGTCCATCCGCGCTGGCCGGTGGAGAGCTACGATCCGCTCCGGCTCTGGGAAGAGGCTCCCGAAGATGTGCTCACGTTTTGGAATCACATCGCCGCCGCGCTGAGTGAAAGGAAGCTGCCTTATCCGGGATTTCTGAATAACATCACCGATCTCGACGGCACGCGCGCGCGATTGGAAGCATGGCGGCGCTCGGAGGACATCCCCCGCTGGACGGAGTGCATTCGCGAGTTCAATCAACGAACGCTCCCGATAACTTGTGAAGCAGATGCGCGGCTCATCATTACGCCGGGAGAAGCGCGATTCCAAATCAGAGCGAACAACTCTGATGCATGGCACCTGGCGGAGGACGCGGAGTTCCGCGCCGTGCTTGATGCGCAGCAAAACAACACATTGGTTGTGCCTCTGCCCACTCGTCTTTTACTCGAATCCTGTCTCCGGGTCCTGCGCGATGACGCGCAAGCCGTGCTGCGGCTGGATGATTCATCCGCCGCCGCATGGCTGGCCACGCTCTTTGCCCAGCCGGAGCTGAACGACCGTTTGCTCACGCTTGATGAAGTTCCCTTTGAACGTGCCGCATCCCGCTTGCGCTGGAGCGCACAGGAAAAAATCTCCGGTGATGGCCGGCTGGAAAGCATCATCCTCCGACTGGGCGACTTGGACGGAACCGAGGCCCCGAGACCGCTGCGCATGCTGCCCGGTGCACAACCTCTCTACTTGAGTCCCGATACTATCTATATAGGGCCGCAGTCATTTTTCACCTCCACCACCGTGCCCACCAGTGTCGAGATGCCCGGCGAAGCGCTTGCGACCGAAGACGGCATCACATTTTTGGAACGGCTTGAAGTGCCACTGCCCCCAAGTCTCGCCATCCGTGTGCGGCGGGAGACATTCGCAGTGGAAATCACCGCGCGCTGTCTGCCCCGAGCCGAGCGGAGCGCCACCGAGCATGTCTCCGTCAGCGCACAGGCGGTCAGTTCCGACGGACTGCTGGTGCAGAATCTCCGCAGCCATCACTGGGTCATGCAGAAGCATGAACGGCCGTCCGCCGATTTGATCAACTTTTATGACCGGACTGTGCTGACGAAATTGCCGGGGGTGCTGGATGAATTGAACGCCACCTTTGATCTGGAGCTGGATGCCTTCCGCACGCGCATCACGCGCCAGTTTCCCCAGCGCTTTCTTGATTGGGCAAAATCGCTGCCGCCCGGAGTAACATTGAATGCTGACGACCGGCTGCAATCCATTCTGGCCGATCCACTCAAGGCCACGGTGCGATTTGAACTTCAGGAGACCGGTATTGACTGGTTCGATCTCCGGCTGGTTTTTGACATCGAGGGCGTGGATCTCAAGCCTGCGGAAATCCGCCGCCTCATCGCCGCGCGCGGGGGCTTCGTCCGTCTCTCCGACGGGTCATGGCGCAGCGTGACGCTGGAACTGACCGATGCGCAACGCGCCACGATCGAGGGACTGGGCATAGACATGGATGAATTATCAGATGAGGCGCATCCGCTTCACTTGCGCCAGCTTGCGTTGCAGGAACGGAGCGGATTCGTCACGCCGGAAATGTGGGAGCGTTTGCGTTCGCGACTGGCGAAACTTGATGTGCAGAACAAACCGCCGGTGCCGGTGGAACTGGGCGTGACGTTGCGCCCCTATCAGATTGATGGCTTTCACTTTTTGGTCTATCTCACGGTCAATCGCTTCGGCGGCATTCTCGCGGATGACATGGGCCTTGGTAAAACGCTGCAAAGCATCGCGTGGATTCTCTGGCTGCGGAATCAATGCAAAGAATCGTCATCGCCGCTCTCACCGTGTTTGATTGTGTGTCCCAAGTCCGTGCTCGATGTGTGGGCCGTGGAGTTTGCCAAAGCAGCGCCGGAACTTCGCGTCCATGTGGTGCGAGAGAAGGACACACTAAATCTCGAAGTCGTCGAGAAATCGGCGGATGTGCTCGTGCTCAACTACGCCCAGTTGCGAGGCAGCATCGAATCTCTGCAAACGATCAACTGGCTCAGCGCGATTCTCGATGAGGGCCAGCAGATCAAGAACCCGGATTCAAAAGTCGCCAAGGCCGCGCGCCAGCTTCACGCACAGAACCGGCTGGTGCTCACCGGCACACCGCTGGAGAACCGTTTGCTGGACTTGTGGAGCCTGCTGACTTTCTCCACGCCGGGCGCACTGGGTGATCGCGCCTATTTTCAAAAACATTTTGACCGCCGCAAAGATGAACGTGCTGGGGAGCGGCTGACTCTGCGGTTGCGCCCCTTCATCATGCGCCGCACCAAGGGACAAGTCGCGCGCGAACTGCCGCCGCGTTCCGAGGAAAACATTCTGTGTGAAATGACCGGCTTGCAGGAGAAGCTTTATCGCGAGCACCTATCCGAAGCGCAACACATGCTGCTCACATCAACCGGCGCCGATGCATTGCAAAAACGTCGCTTCGCCATCCTTCAGGCCATCACCCGGCTGCGGCAAATTTGCTGCCACCCCGCGCTGGTGCGGCCCGATGCCGGCGCCGATGATAGCGCGAAACTCAATGCGCTGCTGGAACACCTCGACCAGCTTCATGACGAGGGCCACAAGGTGCTCGTATTCTCCCAGTTCGTGACCATGCTCAACATCATCCGCGACCGGCTTGTCGCACTGGAACGTCCGTTCCATTATCTCACGGGCGCTTCACGCAACCGCGCGCAAATTGTCGAGGGCTTTCAAACCGATGAGCGCGCCGCCGTGTTCCTGCTCTCGCTCAAGGCGGGCGGCAGCGGCCTCAATCTCACCGCCGCGTCGTATGTCATCCTCTATGATCCCTGGTGGAATCCAGCGGTGGAAAATCAGGCCATTGACCGGGCGCATCGCATTGGCCAAACACAGCCCGTGATGGCCTACCGGTTGATCACGAAGGACACGATCGAGGAGAAAATCCGCAAGTTGCAGATGCAGAAAAACCTCATGTCCAACGACGTGCTGGGCGATGAGCGTTTCACGTCATCGCTCGATCACCGCGACCTCGCCTATCTTTTTGAACTGGACGATGAAACTACCAGCGGTGAAAAATAGAATTTTCCCAGCCACTCAACCTTCCGCGCCTTCCAGATACGCCAGCGCTTTCTGATAACTCGCGCGCTCGAGATAATGGGCAAGGCGCGGAGGCAATGCGCCGCGGCAGCGCTCTTGAATTGCGGCAATGGCCTCCGACACTTCACGCAAACGGTTGAGATGACCCGCAGCATCGCGTTCGCGGAAGGCGTGATCCGCGATCACATCAAGCCGTTCTTGGAGCAATTGGCGCAATTGCTCCAGCTCTTCAGCGTAAGTTTTTTCGGGCGGCATCATCAGAACAATGGTTCCAACGAGGAAGGAGAATGATTGGCCTTACGTCAAGTTTTTCGTCCGAATATAATCGCAAATTATTTCGTGCCAGAGTTCAAATTATTAAATAATTCAAGTATGAATCTCATTAATGAAAATATTTTAAAAAATGCGCGAGGATTCCCTTGTCGGATTCGGAAAACACTCCATAGACAACACATGCATTCTAAAAACTTTCTTCTCCAATTAGTGAGCTGATCAATCACCGCACAGCACACGAACAAAAGAAAGCCAACCGTCTCCACCTCTCCAAAATGATGTCAGCCACCGCAGAACCCCGAGTAAAAGAACAGCCCCTGCGGAATGAACCAGAGGCTGGGAATGCTCAGGAAAGTTGGTGGAGCGCAGTCCTCAATCAGTTGCGTGATCGCATCGGGGTTTCGATGTTTGAAAAATGGTTTGCGAATGTGAATGTCGAATGCGCCGATGCAAATCGCGTGGTGCTGGGAGTGCCAAACCTGATCCATCTTTACTGGATCGAGGACAATTACAAGCAGGTGCTCTCGGCCGCCATTGCCCACGCGCTCGGACAGTCACGTGAGATTGAATTCGTCACCACAGCCAGCACTGCCGGAACACTGCCTATGATTATGGAAGCCACGGCCCCCGTTCCCACGGTGCCCAAGGATGAACATCGTCTCACGCGTTCCACTATCAATTCGGGTTTGAACAATCGCTTTTCTTTTGACTCTTTTGTCGTCGGCCCCAACTGCGCTTACTCTTGCGCCGTGGCCAAGGCCGTGGCCGACAAACCGGGCAAGACCTATAATCCCCTCTTCCTTCACGGTGCCGCCGGACTGGGCAAGACCCATCTGATGCAGGCCATCGGTCATGAAATTCTGCGGAACAAGCCGCGCAAGACGGTGCGCTATGTGACCAGCGAAATGTTCACCAATGAATACATCGAGGCCGTGCGCCACGGCGGTGTGACTTCCTTCCGCCAGAAATATCGCAAGGTGGACGTGCTCTTGATTGATGACATTCACTTCCTCGCGGGCAAGGATCACACGCAGGAGGAATTTTTCCACACCTTCAACGAGCTGTTTAATTCCCACAAACAGGTCGTGCTGGCCAGTGACCGCGCGCCGAGCGAGATCAAAAATCTGGAGGACCGTCTTGTCTCCCGCTTTGAATGGGGCCTGGCGACGCAAATCCAGATGCCTGATCTGGAAACGCGCACCGCGATCCTGCGCCAAAAAATGCGCGACTGGACGGTGCAGGTTCAGGACTGGGTGTTGGAATTCCTTGCCGAAAACATCCGCACCAACGTGCGGCGGCTCGAAGGCGCATTGATGCGCGTGGCGGCGCACGTCTCACTCGGCGGCCCGTCCTTGTCCCAGTCACTTCTGGAAACGATGCTCAAGGACATCATGGACGAAGCCCAGTCGCGCGCCATCTCGGTCGATTACATCCAGAAAATCGTGGCCGAGCACTTCGACATCCGTCTGGCGGACATGACGAGCCACCGCCGCCCCAAAAACATTGCGGAACCGCGCCAGATCGCCATGTATTTCGCACGTGAATTGACAAAACAATCTCTAGTGGACATCGGAGACGCCTTCGGAGGCCGGGATCACGGCACGGTCATTCACGCCTGCAAGGCGGTTTCCTCCCGTATGAGCTCCGAAGACTACCGCCGCACCATTGGCGCACTGCTGGACAAAATTAAGAAAATCTGAGTGTTCCTACGCCTTAGACCCGCTCATTCTGGCGTCGGAACGGTTTTTCTGTTCGACACCACCGGATTTCCCGCCCAATACTCTTGCTTAATTTTTCAACCTCGCTAAGAAGAGGCGCAAGCAATGGCTATGAAATTCACCATCAACAAAGACGCCTTCATCGCGGGGCTTCAGCAAGTCCAACATGTGGTCAGCAGCCGCACCACCCTGCCGATCCTCTCCAACGTGCTCATCCGGGCATCCAAGAAGGGATTACAGCTCGCCACCACCGACCTCGATGTGAGTGTCAGCGGCTATATTGATGCCGAGGTCAAGGAACCCGGTGGCACCACCCTTCCCGCACGACGCCTCTTCTCCATCATCCGGGAACTGCCCGCTGACGAAGTGGAAGTTTCTGTGGATGAGAAAAACATCGCGCATATCCGTTGCGGCCCCAGCAATTTCAAAATCAACGGCCTTAGCGACTCTGAGTTCCCCCAGCTCCCCACTTTTACCGACGCCAAGGAATTCAAATTCGAACAGCGCGTTCTTAAGGAGTGCCTGCGAAAAACCTCCTATGCCATCTCCACCGACGAGATGCGCTTTGTGCTGAACGGCATCCTTTGCTCCTTCAAAGAAAACAAGCTCACGATGGTCGCCACGGACGGGCGCCGTCTCGCCATGGCCGAACAGGAGCTGGAATTCCCCCAAAGCAATGAATGCGACATCATCATCCCCACCAAGGCGGTGAATGAAATTCAGCGCCTGCTGGGTGACGAAGGTGAAGTCATTCTCAGGGTCGGCGCGGGCCAGATGGGACTGGAATTGGAATCCTTCACGCTCACCAGCAAGCTTATAGAAGGCAATTATCCCAACTACCGCCAGGTCATTCCCAACGACACCAAGGAGCGCGTCGCTCTCGAACGCGAACCGCTCCTGCGCACCCTCGCGCGCGTCTCCCTCCTGCTGGTGGACAAGTCCAATTCCATCAAACTGCGCTTTACTCGCGACAACCTCAAGGTTGAGGCCAATGCTCCCGATGTCGGTGAGGCCCACGAAGACATGCCCATCAGCTACAAAGGCGCGGACATCACCATAGCCTTCAATCCTGAATTCCTCATGGCGCCCCTGCGCAATCTCAACACCGACGAGGTGCATCTGCATCTCATCGACGAAATCAGCCCCGGCGTCATTCGCCAAGGCGCAAATTTCCTCTATGTCATCATGCCCATGCGCGTGAACTCTTAACCACCACGACTCCAGATGAAATCAAATACTACCCACCAACTCGTGCTCGGCCTCTGCTGCGCCGCCCTGGCATCCTGCGTCAACATTGGCGCTCATGCACAAAAAGATGCACCAGGCAACCTCGACCACCCGCCCGGCGGTTCGCGCTATCTGGTGGACAACACCATGCCGCCAGCCGGCCCGCAGGACAATCACGACGCACCCGGCGACCCGACCCCGCTCCCTCCACCACAGGTCACTCCTCCTGACAGCACGCCCCCACCAGCGGTCACCCCCACCCCGCCCCCTCCGGTAACATCCACGCCTCCGCCCGCCAGCAACACTCCCTATGGCAAACCTGTTCCAGGGAAAAAAGGATTTGTTTACAGTCCTTTCGATGAAAAGGCGGGTATGATTGATGTCCGCGACTACGCTCCCGGAACCAAGGTGCGCGATCCCTACACCAACAAGATTTTCCTGGTGCCTTAAGCCAACCCCGATTTGATAATCATCCAGTCAAGGCGCGTTGCACCCCAACGCGCCTTTTCTTTCCCCCGCCATGATCACCGCACCACCTACCAAAATCGCCGTTCTCGGCGCAGGTCTGCTCGGCGGTTCCTTGCTGGCGGCTCTACGTAAAAAATCTCCCGCCCTCCATCTTCGCGCCTGGGCGAGACGGGCGGATACTGTGCAGGAAGTCACCCGGCTCCACCTTGCCGACATCGCCTCGACTGATCTTGACCTGGTAACCGATGGCGCGGAACTTGTGATCCTCTGCACACCCGTGGAAATCATGACCGGTCTGGCGAAAAAATTAAACGCAACCCGGCTCGCGTCACCGTGTGTCGTGACTGATGTCGGCAGCGTCAAGACCCCGCTGGTCACCGCTCTGGAAGACATCCTTGCAGCAAAAAAAATCACCTTCATCGGCTCCCACCCCATGGCCGGGTCGGAAAAATCAGGACTGGAAAATAGCCGGGCGGACTTGTTCGAAGACGCGTCGTGCATCATCACTCCTACGCTTTTCACCCCAGAGATCGCATTGCATCAGGCCCGCTGGTTATGGTCCCTGGTCGGTGCCCGGTTGCTGGAAATGTCACCGGAGGATCATGACCGGAAAATCGCCAGCATCAGTCATATGCCACACCTCGCCGCTGTGGCAGTCGCCATG
Source organism: Verrucomicrobiota bacterium (assembly GCA_043783015.1). GTDB lineage: Bacteria > Verrucomicrobiota > Verrucomicrobiia > Verrucomicrobiales > Verrucomicrobiaceae > VFKE01. Next base: position 4,777 of record JAYVZW010000073.1, on the reverse strand, counting down.
TCAGCCCTGCATGATGATCCCGACGCGGCTATTTGCATGGGGAATGGTTTTCGCGATACCACTCGCATTGCCTCCGGCGACCCGGAACTATGGACGGGGATCATCTCGCAAAACCGCGTTGAAGCGCTCGCCGCATTGAGCAAACTGCAAATTGAAATCGGCAGAATGCACCAGGTTATCGAGCAAGGCGATGACAAAGCCTTGCACGCCATCCTTGATCAGGCCAAATCATTACGTGATCATGCCTTGAAACGCTGATAGAAAAATCTCAGCCACCATGTCCAGCCTCCGCTCCAGCAGACTCAAGCACATCCCCACGGAGATCACCGTGCCGGGAGACAAAAGCATCAGCCATCGCGCCGTCATGTTCGCCGGACTCTGCGACGGCGTGACCCGCATCACCAACTTCCTGCCAAGTGAGGACTGCCTGGCCTCCTTGAATGCCATGATCGCGCTGGGCGCTGATGTGGATGTGATCGAAACCAATGATCACGGCAAGCCCCTGACTCTCGAGGTCACGGGCCATGGCATGAAACTCTGTGAACCTGCCACCGAGATTGATTGCGGAAATTCCGGCACCACCATGCGCCTGATGTCCGGCATCCTCGCGGGACAGCCATTTACCAGCACTCTTATCGGTGACGATTCTCTCTCCGGTCGTCCGATGAATCGCGTTGCGATCCCGCTCCGAAGCATGGGCGCACAGTTGGATGGACAGGGCGAAAAAATCTGCGCGCCGCTCACTGTCAAGGGCGGCCCGCTGCATGCCATCACTTATCCCATGCCCGTGGCCAGCGCCCAGGTAAAAAGCGCCGTGCTGCTGGCGGGTTTGCAAGCCACTGGAAAAACTTCTGTCATCGAACCTGCGCCCACGCGCGACCACACCGAGCGGCTCCTGGCGCACTTCGGAGTCAGATGCGTGCGCGACGGCCACACCATTAGCATTTATGGCGGACAGAAACCTGAAGCCCGTGACCTGCGCATACCCGGCGACATCTCCAGCGCCGCATTTTGGATGGTTGCCGCCGCCGCCACGCCAGATTCACAAATCACCCTCAAACATGTCGGATTGAACCCCACACGCACCGGAGTGGTGAATGTTCTGCTCCGCATGGGTGCCCAGATCAATGACTTTGTGGAAACATCATCTGGCGAGCCTTGCGGCAACATTGTCGTTCGTGGCGGTGATCTCAATGCCACCAGCATCGGTGGCGATGAAATTCCCAACGTGATTGATGAACTCCCCATCCTCGCCGTCGCAGCCGCACTCGCCCAAGGACAGACGGTCATCCGTGACGCGCGGGAATTGCGCGTGAAAGAAACTGACCGCATCGCTGTCGTGGCAAAAAATCTCCGGCTCATGGGAGTGACGGTCGATGAATTCGAGGACGGCATGGAAATCACCGGAGGCAGCCGGCTCATGGGTGCCACGCTCGACAGTCACGGAGACCATCGAATCGCCATGGCCTTCGCCATCGCCGGACTGTTTTGCGAAGGCACCACGGTGATTGAGAACACTGAATGCATCAGCACATCCTACCCGGGATTCGAGCGGCATCTGGAACTGTTTCTCAAGGTTCCCAGCCAGCCAGACACGCCAGTGTCCGTCATATCTCGCATTCCGCACGAGATTGGAATACGCATCAGCACCCCGGAGGAATGAACCCGCGCATCATCAGCATTGATGGCCCGGCCGCCTCGGGAAAAAGCAGCGTCGCCCGTGAGATCGCCCGCCGACTCGGCTGGATCTATGTGAACACCGGTAACATGTATCGCGCCGCGACCTGGGCTGCATTGCGTGATGCGATTGATGTCTCCGACGAGGCCCAGATCGCCCGAGCCGCCGCAAGCTGGGACATCACCTGCCCGGTGCTCAACCAATGTTGTGCCGTCCGCATGGATGGGCGCGACATCGACTCCGAGCTTAACAGCGAAAATGTGAACCACGCCGTCTCTCTGGTCTCGCGCGTGCCGCAGGTGCGGGACCGCCTCGTGTCCATGCAGCGCGCCATCGGCGCCGCCTATCCGGTGGTCATGGAGGGCCGCGACATCGGCACCGTTGTTTTTCCAAATGCGCCCGTTAAGTTTTACATCGACGCCTCGGAAGAAGTCCGCGCCCGCCGTCGCGGATTGCAAGGTCAGACGGATGCCATACGATGGCGTGACCAGATTGACAGCACCCGAAAGAACGCCCCCCTCATGGCCGCCAAGGATGCCATCATCATCGACAGCTCCGATCTCTCGCTGGATCAAGTGACCGCTCGCGTCATGAAAGAACTGCAACAACGCGACATCGCTCCCGCATCTGAAACCGGTCATCACCCATGAATCTCTCCTACTGGCTGGGATACAGTTTCTTCAAACTCAGCGCCCGGGCATTTTTTAATTACCGCGTCATCGGAGGTGAAAATCTCCACGTGCCCGGCGGCGCGCTCATCGTGAGCAACCACGCCAGCTTCCTCGATCCGCCATTCATCGGCGTCGCCTTCGACGAGGACATTCATTATTTTGCCAGGAAATCACTCTTCAAGAATCCATCTTTAGGCGCTCTGATTCGCTCTTGGAACGCCTTCCCTGTTGATCAGGATCGGCCGGACATGGGCAGCCTTAGAACTGTCATTCGCCTTCTAAAATCAGACCGGAAAGTTCTCGTGTTCCCGGAAGGGTCGCGTTGCTACGACGGGCAGTTACTCCCAGGTCTTCCCGGAGCTGGGCTTATTGTCGCGAAGTCCGGCGTTCCGGTTCTGCCCGTGCGAATTTTCGGCACTCATGAAGCCCTGCCCCGTGGCGGCAAAACCCTCAATCCTTCGGAGATCACCGTCGTCTGCGGCAAGCCCTGGCACTATGACCCCGCCAAATATTCATGCGAAGGCAAGGAACTCTACCAGCGCATCAGTGACGAACTCATGGAGCAAATCGCCGCGCTGAGTTTGTAGCCCTTGGCCAAACCCAGATCTCCCCGCGCATCAGTGAATGTAGCAGCCGAGGTAACGAGGCTCAATATCGGCTGCCGGAGTTGTGCGCCAGTTGTTTGGCTCAGTCATGGAGGGCACCATCTCCAGGGCGGGAGTTCGAGCCTCCTCACGTCGGCTGCTACAAATCATCCAGCGGGCTGGTGATCTCCCCGCGCATCGCCCGCGCCAGCTCCGTGTAAATCTCTGTGGTGCTAACGTGAGCATGACCCAGCAAGTCCTGCACAGAGCGGATGTCCACCCCGCGCAAAAGCAGATGTGTCGCGAATGAATGGCGCAGCACATGCGCCGTCACCCGGCGCGGGAGGTTCGCCAGGGTAGCCGCACGCGTCAGCTCCCGCGTGATGCCGATCTCATGCAAATGATGCCGGCGCACGATGCCAGAGCGCGGATCAGTCGAGAGAGATTTTCCCGGAAAGAACCAGAACCACGGCCAGGAAGCCCCTGCCGATGGATTTTTCTGAGCGATGGCTGTCGGTAGTTCCACTCCCGGCACCCCATCCCTCCGGTCCGCCTCATGCCATTGTTGAATCCTCGTCCGGTGTTCCCGCAGCAGCGGCACCAGCGACTTGGGCAGCGAGATCACCCTGTCTTTGTCGCCCTTCCCGCCTCGCACCTCCAGCTTGCCGCCCTCCAAATCCACATCCTTGATCCGCAGGCTCAACGTCTCCGAAACGCGCAGTCCGCAGCCGTAGAGCAGACGCACTGCGAGTCCCGTCGCATCTCCACTGATGCCCTTCATCAGTTCCGCTACTTCGCCTTGTGTCAGCACCACCGGCAGCCGCTTTTTCCGGTGGGCCCGTTCCGCCTCGATGCCTTCCAACTCGATTCCCAGCACCTGCTTGTATAAAAAGACGATCGCATTCAACGCCTGATTCTGCGTAGAGGCGCTCACCTCCCGGTTCACTGCCAGATGCGTCAAAAAAGCCGAAACCTCCGCTGCACCCATTTCCTCCGGGTGCTTTTTCCCATGCCAGAGAATGAACCGCCGATACCAGCCGATGTAGCTCTCCTCCGTATTGTAAGAGTAGTGCATCTTGCGCAGCACCCCGCGGAACTGATCTTCCAATTGCCCCGGCTTGTGTGCTCCCGACTGTTCGCTTTCACTCATATCCATACGATATGCTGCATTTTTGTTTGTTTTTAAGCTTATGTGATTAATATGCTACATTCAACAACAAAAGGCGTGCAAACCACACAAAAATGTCGCATATAAAGCCGATCCAACACAAACACACATTTTTGTCGGTGATCCAACTGTTCTGCCAACCAATGAAACATCAGGCGCACATCGCTTAACAAAATACCCGGTATAAACACATGTCCCATTTGAATGAACTCCATCCACTTGAAACCTCAATAGAGCCCAATCCGCAGGAAGGTCGCTCGTATTTGGTGCTCCGACATATTGCCGCATCATCACTCCCTGATGGCCTTCGAGTTCCACTGGCAGAAGGAATTGATTTGACGGTCTCGACATTTGAGATGCTGGCCAATTTCGCGGGTGGGGATTTAGCGATGGCACAGTCCCATTGCGGGCCTCGGATGGTGGAGTTGATGCGGAAGTTTGTGAAGTCGTATGATGATTTGAAGGCTCAGTAGAAATGAACTTCGCGCCACACCACCAGCATTCACCATCAGTTTCCGCCGTGGGTGAAGGCTTCGCGCCACATGGACACGGGCAGAACAATTCGCTGGAGGAAACAGAATCAGGACTCTGGTTCATTGGTGTTTGAATGTCGGTATTCATTACTTTGTTTTTTCGTTGTTCGCAGAGTCCTGATTCCGTTCCTCAGCTTTGGACG
>JAYVZW010000072.1:0-2460 GCA_043783015.1 Verrucomicrobiota bacterium | reverse complement strand
GAACCGCTCCGGCCCATCGTTGGGCGACTCTCCACGCTGGCGGAAAAGGACTACACTTACTTGCTGAACCATTTGGCCGAATTCCAGGACGATCTGCTCACCGCCAAGGATGATCTGTTGTCCCCGGTCAAAGCCTTCATGCGCGGCCCGCAACGCGCTGCTTATGATGACGCTATTGCCTTCCTGCGCGAAGAGGAGGCCAATTTTTCTGACCTTCCCGCAAACGATATCCAGCCCCTGCGTGATCTTGCTGCGGCAGAGGCTCCGTTCCGCGGCAACGGCCTGCCGGCGGCGAAAGCATCCGTCACAAAGCTCCGTCAGTTGATTTCCGCCATTCTCGCGACGGAGCGTGCGACGGCGACCGTCATCATGGACGAGCACGAGGTGAAACTTCGGGCTCTCCCAGACTTCCAGAAATTGGGTGAAACCGCTGCTGCTCAATGCATGGAAAAATCGGTTGAGGCACGCGCCACTATGGCGTCAGCCAGGTTCGTTACCGCCATTCGGGACCGGCTGAACCGCTATCGCACGCAGGATTATCCCGCGCAGCTTGCACTCGTCTCCCGTCTTGCCACACCGGCACCGCCGCCTCCGAAACCCGGTGGAGGTGCCCCGAAGCCCGAGCCGCCGACTCCCACCTACGTGCCCGCCTCGTCGCTCCGGGCGAAATGCGACCTCCCCTTCATCGGGTCCGAGGATGACCTCGATCGCTGGCTCACCGCCCTCCGCGACGTAGCCTCTGAAGAACTGAAGAAAGGCAATCGGATCAGCCTCTGATCGCTAATGTAAACCATAAATGGACAATAAACTTGACTCGTTTAGTGAACAAAATTAGTTTATCGTCGTGCAAACCTCTACTATTGACCAACTGAAGAGCTATCTGGAGACACTCTCCGGCGTCAGCCCTCATCTGCAGCCGCTGGTGGTCTCGCAGCTTCCGCTTTTCATCCGAAATCGGTTCTCGTTCTACTCGGTGGAGTTGTTCGGGAAGCCATGGTGCCTTGCCCAGGAGGACGAGTCGTGGGACATAGGTTCCCCCGGAGAATACGAAAAGCAGGCGGAAATCCTTCGGCCACACTTGAAGGCGCCTGTCGTCTTCGTCCTTGCGGCTCTGCCCTCGAATGCCAGAAACCGGATGGTCCAGAAGGGAATTCCTTTCATCGTGCCCGGCACTCAGGCATTTCTTCCAGCAGCCCTTGTGGACCTCCGGGAGCGTTTCCCCAGACCAAGTCAGAAGGGCCGATCTTCGCTCAGTCCGACCGCCCAACTCACCCTTCTCTACCATTTGGAGAAGGAGCCTCTGAATGGCCTGCCGCTAAACAGCATCGCCGAAAAGATGCATTGCTCCGCGATGATGCTGAGCAAAGTGAAGGACGAATTGGAGGAAACCGGCCTCTGCGAAGTGGAACGCGACGGACGCTCGATGACGTTGAAGTTTCCCGCAGCGAAGCGAGCCCTTTGGAATCTCGCTCAGAATCGGCTGACCTCTCCCGTCAAAAAAACGCGCTGGGTTAAGTGGAAAACGCCAGGTTATCCAGCGCTGCTTGCCGGGATCAGTGCCCTTAGCCGTCGCACCATGCTGGCCGACGACCGGATTCCCACCTATGCTCTAGGCCCCAAGATGCTCGAGTCGTGGCTGGAGCAGGGCACAATGATTGGCTGTCCAGATGCAGAGCAGGCGACAGCAAAAATCGAGGTCTGGTCTTACGAGCCGAAACTTCTCGGCGACAACGAGGCCGTCGATCCTCTCTCGCTCTATCTCAGCCTGCGAGATTCGCCAGACGACCGCATCCAGCAGCAACTCGAACGGCTCATCGACCAAGTCTCATGGTGAAAGGCATCAACATCTTTCGAGAGCACTTTCGAGATTTTGAAGGTGCCATGACCCTCATCGGCGGTGCCGCCTGTGATGAGTGGTTCGACACCAACGGGATGACCTTTCGTGCTACCAATGATCTGGACCTGGTGATCATGATGGATGACGTGGAGCAGCCCTTCATCGTTGCCATGCGAGCTTTTGTTGCCGAAGGGGGATATAAAATCAGCGAGCGCAGTGATGGTGTTCCCATCCTCTACCGCTTTGCCGATCCTACGCGGGAGGATTTTCCTTCCAAACTGGAGTTGAGCAGCAGGAAGCCAGAAGGCTTTGAACTCAGCGACGGGCAAAAATACATCCCCGTGTCCGCAGGCCTTGGCACGCACAGCCTTTCTGCCATCTTGCTGGATGATGCTTACTTTGGTCTCATCCAGACTCACCACGATGAGCGCGATGGCCTCTGGGTTGCCAACGCCACCTCCCTTATTCCGCTGAAAGCCCATGCGTGGCTGAATCTGACCAAAGACAAGGCGGCCGGCAAAACGGTGGACTCAGGGAATATCAAGAAGCATCGCGCCGATGTCTTTGGTCTTGCCGCCACTCTACCTGGAGAAGCCGGACCACAATTGCCAAATTCTCTCACT
>JAYVZW010000071.1:0-22165 GCA_043783015.1 Verrucomicrobiota bacterium | reverse complement strand
TTTTTTTGACCTTCACGGTCCGGGACTGCCTGCCTGTCGAGCCGTGTCAACCAACAGCAGGTAAGGCAAATAAAAATCAGAAAACAAAATATAACATGAAAACTATTAAACTCGCCATCGCTGCCCTCGCACTTGCTGCCATTCCAATCTTTGCTGCCGACAAGGCCAACAAAGCTTGTGACAAATGCTGCAAAGACAAAGGCAAAGAATGTGCCGTCTGCTGCAAAGACGCAGGCAAAGAATGCGGCAAAGATTGCTGCGTGAAAAAAGAAGCAAAAGCCAAGTAAGCCTCAGGCTTGATAACCGCCGTCATCCTCGCGGGTGACGGCGGCACCCCCGCCAACCCCCAACTCGAAACACCATTTATGAAAACTATCGCTACCCTATTTATCGTTTTGACGTCCTGTGCCGCCTTCACTATCGCCGCAGATGCCAAGCCCAAACCCTATCCGCTCACGACCTGCATCATCTCGGGTGATAAACTCGGCGAGATGGGCAAGCCCGCCGTGCTGGTCGTCGAAGATCAGGAAGTCCAATTCTGCTGCAAGAGTTGCATTAAGGACTTCAATAAGGATCCCAAGAAATACCTCAAGGAAATCGCTGAGAAGGCCAAGAAGTAATTGAATCATGAACCGCATCGTCGTCATCGCGCTCACGCTCATCATCGGCAGTCCAAACTGCTGGTGCTGTTTCGGCGCGCGCGCCGCGGTTGATGCGGCCTCCCAAACCAGTTGCTGCGTCCTCCCTGCAAACACGACTGGCCACTGCCCCGTGAAGCAGGGTGGCGACAGCACTCCAAGCTCTGGGAAATCGTGCGCCTGCGATTCCGTCAAGGCGGCGCGTGAGGTTGCGAGCAGCGATTTCATGGTGCCGCCCGCCTCCCCATTTTTCGTAATCGCTCCCCCGCTGGCATTCGTGCTTGATTGCGATTCGCTATCTTATTCCGCTTTGGACCGAGTGATGTCTCATGCGCCGCCGGGTCACACACGGCCCATCTTCGAGCGCGATTGCGCACTTCGCTTGTGATGTGAACACGACGGCGTGCCGGTGGCGCGGACTGATTCCGTTGCTGCATCGCGTCGTATTTCTGCGCATGGCCGAGCCTGTGTGCGCGTCCCGTTCCACACTTTCCAATTCACCATCTCCAATCCCAATCCCTTATGAAAACCATCCTTGTTCTACTTCTCGCATCCGTCATGGCGGTTGCGGGCTGGTTCGCCGCGAAAGAAGACTGGCTTAGCCTTCTCCACCCGGCAAAATCTGTTGCTGAAACCAGCGCTCGCAAAATCCTCTACTATCAAAGTGCGATGCATCCCTGGATCAAATCAGACAAGCCAGGCAAATGCACCATCTGCGGCATGAATCTCACGCCGGTTTACGAAGGGGACAAAGGTTACGCCACCGAGCCCGGCACCGTCGTGCTGCCACAGTCCAGCCTTACGGTGCTCAATGTGCAGACGGTTCCCGTGAAGCGCGCGCCGCTCATGCGCACACTGCGTTTTGCGGGAAACATCGAAGACGACGACAGCAAACATCGCATCATTTCAGCCTATGTGCCGGGCCGCATTGAGAAGCTCCATGCAAATTATATCGGCATGGAGGTGAAGGCGGGGGATCCCCTGCTGGACATATACAGCTCGGCGCTGCTGACTGCGGAACGCGAATACGTCGGCGTGGTCAAACGCCTTGGCTCCAGTAGCGAATACGTCGAAGGCGCGCGGGTCAGACTCCGCCGCATGGGCTTGAGCGACGCGGAGATTAACGCACTTCCGCAAAAGCCGCCGGGTGAAAGCGCCTCGCAAATCCTCTCCCCGATCAGCGGCACCGTGGTGAACAAGATGGTCTATGCGGGTCAATATGTCGAAGAGGGCAAGGCCATGCTGGAGCTCGGCGACTTCAGCACGATGTGGCTTGTGTTCCGCGCTTATGAACATGATCTGCCGTTCATTAAAATCGGACAGGAAGTCGAGGCCACCACGGCAAGCCTGCCGGGCAAGATACTGCGCGGCACGGTGACCTTTATTGATCCAAATCTCGATGAGGCTACTCGCAGCGCGAAGGTGCGGGTCGATCTGCCAAATCCTGAACGCGAGATCAAGCATCGTCTTTATGCCGATGTGCGCGTGCATGCAACGGTGCCGGACACATTGCAAGTTCCACGGCTGGCGGTGCTCTCGCCGGGCGGCAATCCGATGGTTTACACTGACGAGGGCAGCGGCGCTTATCAGCGTCGCGCGGTGAAGCTCGGTCGCATGGGTGATGATGCTTGGGAGGTAACGTCAGGATTGAGCGAAGGCGAGAAAGTTGTCGTCGCGGGCAACCTGCTCATCGACTCCCAGGCGCAACTCAACGACACCATCGTCACCGATCCGCCCGTGAAACCGGCCCCGCTCTCGATGGACGCGAAGCCGTGGCCCCTAACGACCTGCCCGGTCTCGAATGAAAAACTCGGCTCGATGGGCGCACCGCTCGTGTTCGTGTTTGACGGCCAGCAAGTGAAGCTCTGCTGCAAGAGTTGCAAACCGAAGTTCGACGCTGAACCGCAGAAGTTTCTCGCAGCCCTCAACACGATAAAGCCATGATCACACGACTCATCCAGCTTGCGATGCAGAATCGCTTTTTGGTTCTCTGCCTCTCCCTCTTACTAACGGCTTGGGGAGTGAAGAGTGTTTACGACACGCCGGTCGATGCCATTCCTGACTTGAGCGAAAATCAGGTCATCGTCTTCGCGGACTGGTCAGGACGTTCGCCGCAGGAGGTCGAAGATCAGGTCACTTATCCACTCTCGGTGAACCTCCAGGGACTCGCTGGCGTGAAAACCGTGCGTGCGAATTCCATGTTCGGTTTCTCGCTCATCACGGTGATCTTCGAGGACAAGATCGACAATTACTTCGCGCGTTCACGCGTGCTGGAGCGGCTGAGTTATATCAGTTCGCTCTTGCCGGAAGGTGTGCGACCGCAGCTCGGGCCGGATGCCACCGGACTTGGCTGGGTTTATCAATATTATCTTGAGGTCGATCCCAAGCTCGCGCCGCAGGGCGGCTACGATCTCGGCCAGCTCCGCGCGGTGCAGGATTGGTTTGCGCGTTATCAGCTCAATGCGGTCCAGGGCGTTGCCGAAGTCGCCAGCATCGGCGGCTTCGTAAAGCAGTATCAAATCGATGTCAGCTCCGAGAAGATGCGCGGCATCGGCGTGATGCTCGGTGAAGTGCTCGAGGCCGTAAAGCAAAGCAACATGAACGTCGGCGGCAAGGTTGCCGAGGAGAACGGCATGGAGTTCGTCGTGCGCGGAATTGGATTGGTGAAATCTGCAGCAGACTTGGAAAGCATCGCGGTCAAGGTAAAGGACGGCGTGCCGGTGTATCTCCGCGACATCGCCACCATCACGCTCGGCGGTGACTTCCGCCGTGGTGCGCTCGATGTGGACGGGCATGAGAAAGTCGGGGGCGTGGTCGTGATGCGCACCGGCGAGAACGCGATGAACGTCATCAAACGCGTGAAAGCGAAGATCGCGGACATCTCGCGCAGCCTTCCACCGGGCGTAAGCATCAAGCCATTTTATGATCGCAGTGAACTGATCGGGCGCACCATCGATACTCTGAAGCACGCACTGTGGGAAGAAGCGCTGCTGGTCACGCTGGCTCATATCATCTTTCTGTTTCACTTCCGCAGCATCCTCATCGTCACGCTACCGCTGCCAGCCAGCATTTTGATCTCGTTCATCCTGATGAATGCGTTCGGCATCAGCTCGAACATCATGTCGCTCTCCGGCATCGCCATCGCCATCGGAGTGCTGGTGGACGCCGGCATCGTGATGACGGAAAATGTCATTCGTCATTGCGAGCGCGCGGAACAAAAGAAAGGCGGACGACTCACGCCGCAGGAGACGTGGAACGAAACCCTCAACGCCGCGAAGCAGGTGGGTCGTCCCATTTTTTTCGCGATGACAATTATCATTCTCGCGTTCGTGCCGGTGTTTATGTATGGCGGGCAGGCCGGGAAACTTTTTCATCCGCTGGCCTATGCCAAAACATTCGCACTGGTCGGAGCCACTTTGCTTTCAGTGACGCTGGTGCCCGTGCTTTGCTCGTTGCTGGTGCGTGGTCCCTTTCACAGTGAGGGCGATAACTGGGTGATGAAGTTTTTGCTGCGCCTCTATGATCCCGTGTTGCGATGGGCCATCCGTCATCCCGTGCCTGTGCTCAGTGCCGCGGCGCTGCTGCTCGCGTCCGCCCTGACCATCGCGTTTGGTTTGCCAGAGGCGGTGACGAAGCGCGTCAATGATGCTGGCTGGCCGAAACTGGCGCAGGCGCTGCATGGATTCGGCAGCGAGTTCATGCCCACGCTCGAGGAGGGCAGCCTGCTTTACATGCCCGTGCTGCTGCCGAGCACCGCGCTCGGTGAAGTGAAACGAATCATGTCCTGGCAGGATGAAGTGATAAAGCAGGCACCCGAAGTTGAAAGCGTGGCCGGGAAACTCGGCCGCAGTGAAACCGCCACCGATCCCGCGCCGGTCGAGATGATCGAAACCACGATCATGCTCAAGCCGAAATCGCAATGGCGCAGCGGCATGACCAAGGAAATGTTGATTGGCGAATTCACCCAGAAGATGACCGCATTGCCGGGCTATGTGCCGGGCTTCCTTCAACCGATAGAGAACCGCATCCTCATGATCTCCACCGGCATCCGCGCCCAAGTTGGAGTAAAGATTCTCGGCGATGATCTCGACAAGATGCAGCAGCTCGCCTTCGCGGTGGAAAAGATCGTGCGCGAAGTGCCTGGGGCCACGGGTGTCGCGCCCTCGCGCGTGCAGGGCAAGCCTTATCTGGAAATCACGCCGGATCGCGCGGCCATCGCGCGTTTCGGATTGAAGTTGAGTGATGTGATGGACATCATCGAAACCGGCATTGGCGGCAAAAATGTTTCCATGACGATCATGGGCCGCGAGCGTTTTCCCATTCAGGTGCGGCTCGAACGACAGGAACGCGATGACATCGAGAATCTTCCGAGGCTGCTCATCAACGCGCCCGACGGCAAGACGGTGCCGCTGGGCCAAGTTGCCACCATCAAGCGCGTGATCGGTCCCAGTGAACTTGCGAGCGAGAACGGACGCTTGCGCACTTTCGTGCAGACGAACGTGCAGGGCCGCGACCTCGGTGGTTTCGTTGAAGAAATCCGTCAGCGCGTCAAGGATGGCATCACACTTCCGCCGGGCGTGACCATCGAATACAGCGGGCAATACGAACAACTCCTCGAAAGCAACCGCACGCTGAAGGTCATGTTTCCCGTCGTGCTGCTGACGATTTTCCTGTTGCTCTATCTCGTCTATCACAGCGCCCTCGAAGCCGCACATGTAATTCTCGCAGTGCCCTTTGCCTTGAGTGGCGGTGTGTTTTTGCAATGGATGCTCGGGTATAATTTCAGCGTGGCGGTGTGGGTTGGCTACATCAGCCTCTTCGGTATCGCCATCCAGACTGGGATCGTCATGGTCGTGTATCTCGAAGAAATGTGGGAGAAAAAGAAGCACGATCTCGCGGAGCAAGGCCGCAAACCGACCTGGAATGATTTGCTGGAAGCCGTGCAGGATGGTGCGCGTTTGCGCCTGCGTCCCAAGGTGATGACCGTGGCCACGACCGTCGCCAGTCTCCTGCCGATCATGTGGAGCGACCGGGTCGGCAGCGAGGTGATGAAGCCACTCGCCGCGCCAGTCATCGGCGGAATGCTCAGCAGCCTGGTGCATATTCTCGTGGTCACGCCGGTGATTTTCGCCTGGCTGCGCCGGAGAGAGATTAAGGCGATCACCTGATGGCCAGCGACAATTCTTAAAAACAAACTCCAATGGTTGAATGAATCTACGGCGTCTCCGTCAGTTAAATGTGGCCCACAAATTCGCCTGGCTAATGCCGGATGCGGGAAAGGTCACAAAATCCAAAACCAAAATCAAAATCATCAATCACATGAAAACAAAAATCACCCTGATTGCCGCCGCCATCTTGGGTCTGGCAGTAACTTCACAAGCTCATGACCGGAACCGTCATGCCGAAGAAGACGCGCACCACGCCTATCATGACGATGCAGCCGCACGCGACGCTGACGATCATGCTCGCGAGGCTTATGAACATGCCATTCACTCGGCACGTCATGGCGATTATTACCACGCCGCTTCAGATTTTCAGCATGCAGCAGAAGATGCCCGCATAGCCCGCGATGCCCGCGATCACGCGGATGCTGCTGCCGATCATGCAGAAGAGAATTATTCACATCACCACGGTCACCACCGCCACTAATACTCGGCGTAATTCTTATCTTCAAGCCACGGCCGATTCAGTTCGCCCGTGGCTTTTGTTTTTCTATTTATACGTCTTTCTACAGTTGATGGCGCTGCGTCGCGTCCCAATTTCATTCCGCGCACTCTCTTAAGGACATTCCTCTCAACTTGTGCCAACATCCGCGACATAAAAACAGGCTTTTCGGCGTTGCTGATTTTACTCTTGGCGTCCACTCCTTTTATCGGAGGGCTTCATGACTCATGGGCTTCGTGGTTCCAATTCACGGGTCTTGGCTTTCGTCACATTATTCCCGGGGGCTTGATCATATCTGCTTTGTGCTGGGATTGTTTTTTCTCTCGCGCAACGTCACAGCCCTGTTCTGGCAAATCACCGCCTTCACGCTGGCGCATTCGCTGACCTTTGGGCTCGCGCTTTATGGCTTCGTCGAACTGCCATCGCGGGCCGTTGAGGTCGTGGTCGCTTTGAGCATTTCATTCGTTGCCATCGAGAATCTTTTCTCAACCAAGCTGAGCCGCTGGCGTCCGTGGGTGGTGTTCGCATTCGGCCTCATGCACGGTCTCGCGTTCGCCCACACTTTCCGCGAGCATGCCATGTCCGAAGCGAACGGGCTCACCGCGCTGTTCAGTTTCAATTTGGGCGTGGAGCTGGGACAACTTGCGGTGGTGGGAATCGCCCTCACCTTGTTTTCTGCTTTTTGGCAGCGGATATGGTATAGGGCAAGAATCGCCATGCCCGCCTCCATCGCCATCGCACTCATGGGATTGTATTGGGCAACCGAGCGGATATTCGCGACCGCGCCGTAATGCCGGGATTAGAGTTGTCTGGCGGAGCAGGCATGGAGAAGATCGCGCCGATCTTCACTATATGAGCGCATTCGCGTGCCCGAAGCCATTCTACTGTCTTACACGATCAGCAACATGCAGGCATTCCTCCGCAAATGGCACCGCTGGATCGGCTGCCAATGCGCTCGGCGTAGTTAAAGGCTGCGTTGTCGGGTGTCGCGGGCACCGCAGAGCAAGGGCATGGCGATCAGGGTGAGGAGGGTGAGGCAAGTGGAGGTGGACATCTACCCTTCCAGGAAGATGCCATCTTGCATGTGCAGGATGCGCGAGGCCCGTTCAGCAGGGTGCGCATTGTGAGTGACCATGACGACCGTCAATCCGCGTGCGTGCAACCGGGAAAACAGCCCCATGACGTTCTCCGCGTTTTGCGAGTCGAGGCTGCCGGTGGGCTCGTCGGTGAGCAGAAGCTTAGGCTCATTGATGAGGGCGCGGGCGATGGCCACGCGCTGCATTTCACCGCCCGAAAGCTGACCCGGCAAATGGTGAAGGCGGTTGCCAAGGCCCACGTCATCGAGCAATTCTGCGGCGCGGGCTGAGCGGTCGCCGTTGCGTCGGAATACAGCGGGCAATTGCACGTTCTCCTGCGCCGTGAGCGTGGGCAGGAGAAAGAATTGCTGAAAGACAAAGCCGATTTTGCGGGCGCGGATTTTTGTCAGCCCCGCTTCGTTCAGGCCGCTGGTTTCTTCACCGTCAATGCGAAGCGTGCCGCCGTCCGGCTTGTCCACGCAACCGATAAGGTTGAGCAGCGTCGTCTTGCCCGACCCAGACGGGCCGACGATGGCCACGAACTCGCCCGGCGCGACGGATAGCGTGAGGTCATTCACGGCGCGAATCGTCTCGCTGCCGCGCTGGTAGCTCCTTGTGACGTCGTTTAGTTCAATGACGTTATTCATTGCGGATGGCCTCCATGGGTGATGCGTGTGACGCCTTCCAGCTTGGATGCAAACCCGCCAGCGCACCGATGCCTACGGTGACGGCGAGCGTCAGCGCCAGCATCGTAACGTCGAACACGACTATCTTGCCCGCAGGCGCGCAAGGCAACACTTGACGGATAAGCTGGTCGGCAACGGATGAGCCGAGCGCACCCACAATGATACCAAGCACGCCGCCGATTAGGCAAAGCGTCACTGTCTCGGTGAGAACAATGGTAAAAATGTCGCGCGGCGAAGCTCCCATGCAGCGCATGTAACCAAACTCCCGCAGCTTCTCCATCACGGACATCAACACCGTGTTCAACACGCCGAGCACGGCGATGGCGAGCGCGATGCCGAGCACCGCGAACATCAGCGTCTTGCCCGACCCGATGAGTTTCAGGATTTGCTCCATCATCTGTTGCGCGGTTACGACATAGGCGTCGGGGATAAGTTCGAGCACATCCTTGGTCTGCTGAAGTTTTTCGACGTTCGCCAGGTTGACGCCGACTCCGGTGAGCTTGCCTTCCTTCTTGAACAGGCGTTGCGCCGTCTTGAGCGGGATGTAAAACCAGCCGTCATCCTCGCTGCCCGTGCGGTCCAACACGACGGTCACGGTGAATTCGGCTTCAAGCTCCGGGAAGAAAACCTTGTCGCCCACGGTGCGCTTCTCGACGCGCGCGGCCTCTGCTCCGAGCACGATGGATTGTTCGTTGGTGAACCAACTGCCCTGGAGTTTCCAATGCGGCTTGAGCTTCGGGAACTCGTCGTCCACTCCCTTGAACAGGTCGATGCGTTTGCCGTCGCCGGGGACGGAGAAAAGCAAGATGCTGGTTGTAGTGCGCACCCCTGGCGCGGAGCGGATCGCCCGAACGTGTTCTTCCTGCAGGAACTTCGGAATCTCGCCCCCGTGCAGCACTATCGACGCCGCTTCCATCGGGCAGCCCTCCGTTGAAACGAACATGCGAATGCCTGAATCGCTCATTCCCTTCTGCAACGACAGCCGGTAGCCGCGATTGAACGAGAGCAGGCTGAACAGCGTCGCCGCCGCGAGCGCGACGCCAGCGATGGTCAACGCCGACCGCGCGCGACGGCGGCGCAGGTCTTTCAAGGTCAGCGTGAGCAGGTTCATTTTTTTACTTCCCCAAACGATTTCACGGCAATCGCGACTTCCTTCTTTTTGCCTTCCCCTTTCACTTTGACTGTGGCGGTCACACTCGAGGTGCGGCTGACCTTGGGCTTCTTCGTGAAGCCGCCTTCAGGAGGGATGCCTTCGATGACATCGAACTTGTCTTTGAGCGTGAGGCAACCGTCGCCGGCGCACATGCCCGCCAACTTCGCTTTGACGGTAACTTCCTTGCCAGCATAGGCGTCGGGCTTGGCAAGAAGTTCCGCGATGGTGACGTTGGCGGGTGCCGCGTTCGTTTCCGCAGCTTTCTTTTCATCGGCGAACGACGAGCTGACCAAGGCGAGGAGCAGGGCGAGCATAGCCACAATCCCGCCACGCCGCGCCTTGAGCGCCGTGAAGCCCACTGCTCCGACGAAAAGCGCGCCGATCAACACTGGCCACGCAGCCGCTACTGAATTGCCAATTGCGTGACACTCTGGTCAATCCGGTGAATCACACACGCCCGCTGCCGAGGCCGTGGCCGCAATTACGAAACTTCCAATTACGAGTTCAGGTGTTTTCATGGTTTGTTTTCTCCGCTGTTGAGCACGTCATGGAAGACGAGCATTATTTTGATGACGAACGCGACGACGCGCGACGCGGCTGCCGCGTCGGGGCTTGCGGGCTTGATGCCGTCGAATCCGTCGTTTTTGGTTTTGCCCGCGAATTGATTGAGAAATTCCGGCGATTGAAGCGCCTTGCTGGCCCGCTCGCGCGAACGCTGAATGTAAGCGCCCACGAGTTTGCCGCTCCCGCCCACGCCGGTGACCACTTCGATAGTTCCGTATTCGCCCTTGCCCGCGAGCGCCAGCACCGTGCCGAGCTTCTGCGGCTTGCCGTCCACCGAGCCGGTGATTTCGTAGAGGTCGAACTCTTTGCGCTCCGTGTCCTCAAGCGACACGCCGATGGCCTTCTCGATGGCAGCCACGCGTTCAGGCGTCATCTTCATCGTGCGAGTCTTGTAGTCGCGCGATGGGGAAAGAGCTTTTGCATCGTGCGTTCCGGGTCGCGCCACACGCACACATCTGCCCAAACGGAGGTCGTCGCTGATCCCAGAAGCAAGAGGCCGGTGAATAAATGGAAGAATCGTTTCATAAATTAAAAACGGTGGCTGAATTCAAAATAGATTTGGGTGGTGAGTGCATTTTTCTCTCGTTTGCCGAATTCGTAGTTGTCCGCGATGCGCAGAAACAACCCACGCCCGACGTTTTAAGAAAGACCAAGGCCGATGCTCTGGTCGTCGCCGTCGTGGTGCCATTAGGCGTAGCGCGTGTTCAGTTCGAGCTTTGGCAAGAGCGCGTAGTCGGCGAGCACGACACCGCCCCACACGCCGCGCCCGTTGTTCGTCCCGCCCGATGCCTCTGCCCGCAAGGTAAGCGGCCCAAACGATTTCATGGCGTCGAGCGCGAACATGCGTTCCTGCGTGAAGCGGGCGGAACTTTCTTCTTCGCCAACCAGCGGCTCGAAGCGCGCCCACGGTCGCCCGATGAGCGTGGACAAACCGACCTGCCAATCCTCCTTCACGTAAGCCAGCCGCGCGGTGAGGACGGGATTGGCGCGAGAGTCCGCGAAACGGATGTTGCTCAAACCATCGCTGACGGAGACGGCATAGTCCCAATCACCGAAGCGACCAAAGACCTGCGCGCCGACATCCTGACGGATGCCCAAACTCGTGTTCTCAATCCCGTTGAGCAGCAGGCGTTCGGTGTCATAAGTGGCAAGCAAACCGAATGGCAGCAGATAAAGCCCGGCCCGCACATTCCATTTTCCGAGCGGCCCTTTGTATTGGAGATAAACCTGATACGGACGGATGTCCTCAAAGTTGTGATCGAAGTCCGCTTGCGCGACGCCAATCCAGCGGTCGCCGCTCTCATCGCTCCACACCTGTCGGAGATTCAGAAACAGGCCGCGCAGTTCCGCATTGTCATGTTGCGGATGATTCTCGTGCGTGTAGCGCCCGTCCACGCCGCCGGAGAGTTGCAAACCTTCGGCCAGTGCGGAAAGCGCCAGCGCCGAAAACGCGGCTCCAATGCGCAGCAGCATCCGCGTCATCGGCCTTTTCCGGTTCGCGTGGTTGCGTCCTCCGTCAGACACCAGCCCCGGTCGAGCAAGGTGGCAACGCATGGGTCCACCAGACGGTAAATGATGCTCGTCCCCTCGCGGCGCGTGGCGACGATGCCCCGGTCGCTCAAGCGTTGGAGCTGATTCGACACAGCCTGCTGCTTCATCCCCACGGCGTCCGCCAGGGCCGTGACGGAGAGTTCGCCCGCCTGGACCAACGCGTGCAGGAGGCGGAGCCGCGTGTCATTGGCGAGCATGGAGAAGACGGCGGCAAGTTCCCCAGCCTGGGCCGCGCCGAGCAGCGGGCGTTGCGCCAGTTTTGGCTTTGGAGCACAGCAGGCGGACGCCGCTGCTTTGGTTCGCGCTTTCATCGTCTGTTACACAGTATCGTGTAATAGTAGTCGTCAACGAATTTCTTTCAATGGGCAGGGTGGCTCACGAAACCCGGAGCCGCCATACGAACGCCGCGCCAACGGCCAAAAGCGCTGCACTATGCCAAAGGCGACTGACGTGCCGAAAGCAGACCACAGCACGCCCACCACGGAAACGGAGGCCTCTTTTTGTCGCCTCACCGAATCCTTAATCACGATGCGTCACGCGCAAAACCATGCAGCCGTCCAGCACCTCAAGCACGGCGCTGTATGAAAAGGCCACGGAAATTCCGAAGACCGCATCCGAAATCACGGCAGCGTCTGGCGTCGTAGCAACGGCAAGAGGTGGATCGCGAGAATCGCATCCGCGCCGATAGCCAGCGTGCCCGCAGTTGCGAACGCGAAGGCTGCGCCGAAATGTTGCCAGATTATCCCGAACAACAGACCCGCAGGAATCGCCGCCAATCCGGTGATCATGTGAAACCAACCGAAGGTCGTTCCGCGCTGGGCGGCACTGGATAATTCGCCTATTAGCGAACGTTCCACACCTTCTCCCATCCCGCTAAACAAGCTGTAAATCACCACGGCAATCCAAAGGCCCGGCGTGCTCGTCACGGTGGCAAACACGATGAAACTCAGACCAAACGTGCTCCAGGACTGCCGCCGACCGCGGCGCTGTAATCGAGGGCGCGTTGAAAGCCATAGGCGTAACCACGAATTTCGGGCGGCGTGGCATCGGCCACCAACGCATCACGCGGCGCACCGCGAACACCTTTGCCCGCACGATCCAGACTGCGTAACACCAGCACAATCGGCCAGTTGATTGCGAAGCCAAGCAGAGGCCTCGCAATCGTGGACAAACCATAACCGGCCAGCGTCAGCCCTTTGCGCTTGCCGCCCAGACGATCCGAATACCGTCCCGACCAAAGCTGGAGGAAACTTGCGACCGCGTCGGCAGCGCCCTCCACTAATCCGAGCGCGACTGGCCCAGCCCCAAGCACTGTCGCCAGCAAGATGGGGATGAGCGGAGCGGCCATTTGCGAAGCAATATCGTTCAAAAAGCTTACCAGCCCTACCGCCACTACCATTCGAGGCAGCGCACGCTTCATCACTGATCGCGGTGGCATCAGCAAAGTCTCCGTCGTTCTCGTCCTCGTTGCTCAAATAAACTCGCCAGCCCGATGCCGACCAGGGTGCTGTTGAGCCAGCGAGCGGAGGTTTTTCCTTTTTCGTTTTTCGGCAAGTTTATCTCAAACGTTGTTCGTTTGTTCAGCTTCCGTCTTTTCAAACCGCTAATACCGCAGTGCCAGCGTCGGCAGCACGAGCAGGTTGAGCGCGGTCGAAGTGACGAGTCCGCCAAGGATGACAATCGCCATCGGCCCCTCGATTTCACGGCCCGGATCTCCCGCGCTTATCGCCAACGGCACCAGTCCCAACCCCGTGACGAGAGCCGTCATCAAGATTGGCGCGACCCGTTCGGATGCACCGCGCAGCGCCGCTTGTGGTCCCCATGTTTCTCCCTCGAACACAACCAAATGTTCGTAATGGGAAATCATCATGATGGAGTTGCGCAGCGTGATGCCAAAGAGCGTCACGAAACCGACCATCGCACCGAGCGAAAGCAACCCCCCCGTGCCAAAGACGGCCAGCACACCACCAACCAATGCAAAGGGAAGGTTCAGCAAAACGAGGAGCAAATTGCGCCAGTGCCCCATCACTATGGAAAGCAGAAAGACAATTCCCAAGCCTGCCAACAGCGAATGCACGATCAAATCGCGCCGTGAAGTTGATTGCGCAGCAGCCGTGCCGCTGAAAACAAGATAGCTCCCCGGCGGTAATTTTATTTCAGATTGAATTCGCCGTTGAGCTTCTGCGACCAGCGAATTCACGGCGCGGCCAGCGGCGTTGCAGGTAATGGCTTGCACACGTTGCGCGCCTTAGAGCACGTTTACCGCATCAAAGCACCAACGTGCGAGCGCATTCGGTTTCAACCGAACGACAAGCTGCGGCGTTCCCGGCGGGGACGGTAATTGCACGTCAGCCGCGCCCGGAATCGTATTCAGAAGGCGGGCAATTTCTTTTCCCGTTGCATCCAGTGCGTCAAGATTGGAGCCAAAAAGATTGACGACAATCGAAGCCCGCTGGCCGGATAACGTTTCCTCCATGCGCTCGGTGAGAAACGTTTTCACTGAGAAATTGACCCCGGGAAATTTCGTCAGCACATCCTTAATCTGGAACTGAGATTGTTCGGCTTCCTCTCCGGCAAGCGGTTTCAAATCTACGTTGAATTCGCTGTAATGCGTTCCCCAGGTATCGTCTGCGAGTTCGGCGCGCCCGGCGTTCTGCGACACCGTGCGGACGAAAGACAATTTCAAGAGTTCCTCCGTCACCTTCTCCCCAATCGCGAGCGACTGGTTGAGCGATGTGCCCGGAACGGCGGACATGTGAATGATGAAATGACCTTCTCTCAGTTCGGGGATGAACTGCGCGCCGATGAATGGCATTGTGCAGAGTCCAAGGATAGTTGCGATGCCCACACTCCACAACACGGCCTTCGAGTTCGTCTCCACACGTTGAAGCAAGCGGACGTATCGAGTCTTGAGCCAATGGACGACTGGCGGTTCCTCGCGTTTGAAGCGGGAATCGCCCAACAGAACGAGGCAGAGTGCAGGCGTGACCGTCAGCGCGACTACCAGCGATGCCAGGATCGCAAGGACATAGGCCAAACCAAGTGGCGCGAACAATCGCCCCGCCACACCGCTCATCGTGAGGATGGGCACGAAGACCAATGTTACCGCGAACGTGGCATAGACGACCGCGCTTCGCACTTCGATGGAGGCGTCGAGCACAACTTTCAGGGCTGACAGTGGATTCGGCAGATGCCGGTTTTCCCGCAAACGTCGCAGGATGTTTTCCACATCAATTACGGCGTCGTCCACGACTTCACCGATGGCAATGGCCAGCCCGCCGAGCGTCATCGTGTTCAGGCTGATTCCAATCCGTTGCGGCACGATGACCGCCGCGAGCAGCGAGAGCGGAATCGCCGTGCAGGAAATCGCGGCAGTCCGAAAGTCGAACAAGAACACCATCAGCATTATCACCACGAGAACCGCCCCGATCAGCAGCGAAATCTTAACATTGTGAGTGGCGGTCTCGATGAAGTTTGCCGGTCGAAACAAATCCGCGCGCATCGTGATGCCTTGCGCGTCCAGTGACGGTTTCATTTCGTTAAGGGCCTGTTCAACGTTCCGCGTGACTTCGAGAGTGTTCGCCCCGACTTGGTTCTTGATGAGCAGGCTCACTCCCGGCTTTCCCATGACCGCCGCCGCGCCGATGGCCGGTTCGGGCGCTTCGACGACTTTACCCAGATCACCGAGCCGAACGATGGCTCCTTTACTCTGCGCGACGACGCTCTGCGCCAACTGCTCTGCCGTTAATGACTGGCCTTCGCTTTGCAGGACGATGCGCTGGCTGTCGTTTTCAACAAAACCTGCGCCTCGCACTGCCGTTGCGCGCCCCGCTGCGGCCAAAACGTCGTCAATGGAAAGATCGTATGCGACCAACCGTTCCGGGCGCACTTGCACTTGGAACGATTTTGCCTCGCCACCAAACACGGACACCTTGGCGACGCCCGGCACGGCGAGAAGGCGGCGTTTCAGCGTCCAATCCGCCAGCGTGCGCAACTCCATCAGCGAATGCTTCTCCGACGTGAGCCCCACAATCAGAGAAAGACTCGTCGAAGACGTCAGCGGCGTCATTACGGGACGCGGCACGCCTTGCGGTAACTGCGCCGTCGTCAGGCGCTCGTTGATGGTTTGTCGGGCGCGATAAATGTCGGTGCCCGTCCGGAACGTAACGATAATCAATCCCAATCCCTGAATGGACTGCGAACGCATCGATTCAATTCCCTCGACCCCGTTGACCGCATTTTCAATCGGCAACGTGACCAACTGCTCGACTTGCTCCGGCGCAAGGCCCGGTGCTTCCGCCTGAATATTAACCATCGGCGGAGCGAACTCCGGGAATACGTCGTATTTGGCCTGCGTATAGGCATAGATGCCGTAGCCAGGCAGCGCGCAGGCCAGGGCAATGATTACACCTCGAAAACGAAGTGAGAAATGGACGATGGCAGTCAGCATATCGTAGCCTTACTTTCCTTCCTCTCCCACGGTAATCTGCGCGCGGAATTCTTCGGAAAGCAGGACTTGCGGTGCTTTCGACACGAATCGTTGTCCCTGCGAAAAGCCTTTCGATTGAAACCAGCCGTCTGTCGCGGGTTGCTCGGTCGAGACCTCGCGACGCGCGAAACGGTCTGGATTGATTTGGACATAGACCCACGCTCTTCCCTGCAACCACACAACTGCCGAGCGCGGCACGATGACGCCTTCGAGTGTTTTGCCTATCGGTAGCAGAGCGGCGATATTCATGCCGGGCAACAACCCTGCGTTCTCCGTTGGCGTAATGAAAAACAGACTCTGGCCCTGAATTTTCGGATCGGTGCGGAGCGCGAGCGAAACAAACTTCGCGGGAACGAGCCGACCGTCTGCGGTATTTATTGAGGCTTCCTGCGGAACGTCCGTCAACGTTTGTCCGGGAGACAGCGTGACTTGAACCAACAAGTCTTCCTGAGCCTGCAACCGCTTAACCTGCGGTTCACTTTTGACGATCCAATCGGCGATGACTTTCCCCCATTGCTGAGAGCCGGTCGCCTGTGCTGCGGTGAGTGCCGCTTGAGCCGTTTGGACGTTCGATTCCTCAGCGCGCAAAGTGCCTTCGGCAGCTTGAACTATTTTCTGCGAAACATTCTGATTGTTTTCATAGAGCGCCTTGACGCGCTCGTAATCTTTTTGGGCTACCTCCAACGCTGCGCTTGCCTTGCTGAGTTGCGCCTTCGCCCCCTCGATAGTATTCCGAAGGTCAGTCAATCCGCTCAGGTCCATGACAACCCCATAAGCCCGAATTTGCTGCCGGTGCGAAATGGTTTGCAGAGTTCCTAACTCGACACCGCTGTTCGTTCGCGTAGCTGCGTCGAACGTCACTACGTTTTCGTCTTTGACGACTTCGACGCGTGAGCTTTGACGGGCTTCTCGCGATCCGCTTCCGCCGAGGCTTCCTTGCGACCTTCGATGAAGGCGAAGATCAGCCCGCCGATGACCGCGGCGATGATGACGAAGGTGAGCAGCTTTTTCATTTCGCGGAATCGTTAATGAGGCGGATGAGCCGCGCGGAATCGGTGGCGGCTCCGGCGGGATGTTGCAGTGCCTCTTCGAGCTGCCCGAGGGCGGTCTGCGCCTCGATCAGCGCGCCCGCGCGGGAGAGCTCGCCGTTGGTCAATTCGAGCTGCGTCTGGAGCAGCTCGAGCCGGTCCGTCGCGCCGGCGTTGAACGACGCTTGCGCGGCTTGCTGGCGTTTGCGCTGCGTGGCGAGCAGCGCCTCGGCGGTGTCGAGCTTGCGCCGCGCGCCGCGATAGCTGGCGAGCGCCTGGTCGATTTCGCCGATCACTTTCGCCTGCACCGCCGTGAAGCTCGCCGCTGCTTCGCGCCGCTTCCCCACGGCTTCCGCGATCGGGCCGCGGTTCTGATTGAGCACCGGCAGCGTGAGGGAAAGGCCGAGCGTGAACTTGTCCTCGCCTTGATCGAAGGCGTAGCCGGGATTCAGGTGAAGGTCGGGATACTGCTTCGCGATTTCCTGTCGCAGCGCGGCGTCGGCAGCGGCGTATTCCGCGAGCGCGGCGAGCACGTCGCTGCGGTGCAGAAGCGCTCCGCGCCGCAGCGCGCGCACATCCGGCGCGGGCAGCCGGTCCAGCTCGCCAAACGAAAACTCCACGCCCACCAGCGCGCTCGCCGGGACGCCAACTGCCGTAGCAAGCCGCGCCCGCGCTTCGGCTCCCAGTTTCTCCGCATCGCGCAGCAGCAGCGCGGCCTGCGAAGCGGTGACGCGGGCGAGACTCACCTGCGGCGCGGAGATGTCGCCCGCCTGCAAGCGCTGCTCCAGCAGCTCGACATTCTGCGTCTGCGCGGCTTGCTGCGTGGTGAGAATGTCGCGGCTGAGCGTGGCCGCGTAAACGTCCACCAGCGCCTTGCGCACGGCAGCGCGAATGCGCCACGCCGCCGACGCCACCTTGAGCCGCGCAGCGTTGGCGAGCGCTTGCGCCTGCGCGATCCGATGCCCGCGTTTGCCGGCAGTTTTGATCGGCACATCGAGGGTTAAGCCGAGCGTCCACGGCGAAATACCGGGCGCAGTGCCGGCATTGAAAGTCGGCGACCAACCGAGCGTCGGATTCGGCCTTGCGCCCGCAGTTATGATTGCTGCTTCTGCCGATTGCCAGCGTGCGCGCGCGCTCGAGGAGTCCTTCGACGTGCTCGTGCTCGACATCATGATTTCGCGCCGCGACGGGCTCGAAGTGCTTCGCGAACTGCGCGCGCAGCATCGCACCACGCCGGTGCTGCTTCTCTCCTCTCGTGGCGAAGTGGAAGATCGCATCCACGGCCTCGATCTCGGCGCGGACGATTATTTGCCGAAACCCCTCGTGCTCGCGGAACTCGTCTCCCGCGTGCGCGCGCTTGCCCGGCGCGGCGTGCCGCTCGACGCGACGCTGCTTAAAATTGCCGACCTTTCCCTCGACCTCCTCGGGCGTGAGGCGCGGCGCGGCGACACGCGCCTGGAACTGAGCCCGCGCGAGCTGCGCCTCCTCGAATATCTCGTCCGCGCGAAAGGCCGCACCTGCACGCGCGACGAACTGCACGGCGCGCCTGGGATTATCAACCCGGCTACGACCCCGGCTCGAATGTCGTGCAGGTCGCGATCCTGCGGTTGCGCGAAAAAGTGGACGCGCCATTTTCGCCGAAGCTCATCCACACCGTCTTCGCGGAAGGCTACGCCCTGCGCGCCGAGCTGTGACCATCCGCACGCGGCTCACCCTCTGGTATGCCGGGATGCTTTTCGGCTCCCTCCTGCTCATGGGCGGCTTGCTCCACCACGAACTCGCCAGCGAGCACGAGCGCGGGCTGGTGCAGGAATCACCCGGTGAAAAAATCGAAGACGTGCTCATGTTCTACTGGCTGCCGACCGTCCTCGTGCTCGTGCTCGGCGGCTCGTGGTTCATGCGCCGCGCGCTGCGACCCATTGAGGCCCTCACTTCCGGGGCAGAGCGCGTTCACGCAGGAAATCTCACGGAGCGCATCCCGCTGACAGGTCGTGGCGATGAACTCGATCGGCTTGCTGGCGTCTTCAACGAGATGCTCGGCCGCATCGAGGCAGGTGTGGCCGGCGTGCGCGACTTCACCCTCCGCGCCTCGCACGAACTCAAGACGCCGCTCACCATTCTCTCGATCCAAGCCGAGGGCGCATTGGCCGAAGCCGCGCTCCCGCCTGAACAGCGCGAGTTACTGGAAAGCCAGCTCGAAGAAGTGAGCCGGCTCGCCGCGCTGGTGGATGCGCTCAGCCTCCTCGCCAAAGCCGACGCCGGCCTGCACTCATCGCCCGCGAGCCGTTGCGCCTCGACGAAATGCTGCGCGCCGCCGTGGAGGACGCGCGGCTTCTCGCGGTGAAAAACGGCATCATCATTGAACTCACTCGCTGCGACTCCGCGCCGCTCGATGCCGACCGCGCCAGCCTCCGGCAAGTCCTTCTCAACCTTCTCGACAACGCCGTGAAGCACAATCAACCCGGCGGCTGGGTGCGCGTCGAACTGCGCGCCATGCCGGAAGACTTCACCCTCTGCATCGAGAACACCTGCGCGCCCATCCCGCCCGAACTGCTCCCGCGCGTCTTCGACCGCTTCGTCCGTGGTCCCGGCTCCGGCGAAGGCTCCGGCCTCGGCCTTTCCATCGCGAAGGGCATCGCCGAACTCCACGGCGGCACACTCACCACCGCGAGCGGCCCCGGTGCGACGTTCACCCTCATGCTCCCGCGCGCGGGCTGCTGACGTTGAGCGGCATTTGGATTTATTTGGAAATGAAACCGACCACACCGCGCAACGGCCCCCGCAAATTTTTTTGGGCGGCGGCGCTCACCGCCACACTCGCCGCGCCCTCCCGCGCGGACTCTCCTTTCTACGCCGATGATCCGAACTTTTCCCCCGGCTGGGAGATCAAGCTGGGCTTCACCGGGGAACACAACACGGGCGGCACCACGATCGCGGAGGTGCTGGACTTGAACTACGCCATCGTGCCCAGCGTGCGCCTGGACCTGACCCTTTCCACCAAGAACATCTGGCCTGCGGGCGCGCGGCACGAGTTTGGTTTTGGCGACACGGAGTTCAAGATCAAGTGGCGCATCCAGGACGAGGATGAGAAAGGCACGCGCATCGCCTGGGGCACCGCGCCGAAGATCCTCGTCCCCACCGCCGGCGCCGGGCGCGGCCTGGGTGATGGCGTGGTGCGCTTCCAGCTTCCCGTGCAGTTCGGCAAGACCGTCGGCAAATGGTATCACTTCGGCGAGGCGGGCTACCAGTGGGCCTTCGACTCCAGCGCGACTGACGTGGCCTATGGCGGCGCAGGCACGCTTTATAACTTCACGGAGCACTTAGCACTCGGCACGGAGCTTTACAGCTTCATTCCCACGAAGCAGACGGGCGACTGGCAACTGCTGACAACGCTGGGCGTCATTTATACCTTCAACCCCCACTGGGCCATCAAGACCTCAATCAGCCGAAACCTGCGTGCTGCGAGCCACGGCGGGCCGAATCCGTCCGGGGTGTTTTATGTGGTGTGGAACTTCTGAGACTATGGAGCCCTGGAAACTCTACGCCTTCGCGGCCGCGTCCTTCGCAGGGCTGACCTCTGTCATTGCCAAGGCGGATCTCAAAGTGCTCGGCGCTGATCTTGGTCTCGCTGTGCGCACGGTGTTCGTCTTCAGCTTCATCATGCTCAACACACGGTTGTGAACCGGCTGGTCGGTTACTCATCACAGATGCAGGCGTATTCAGGGTTGTGGCACTTGCTGCACTCAAGCAGTTCCAGCTTGATGCGGAAGTTCTTCGCCTTGGCGTCGGCGCTGGTCTTGGCTTGCACGACGACCTGATAGCCTTCGCCTGCGGGCAGCGGAGTCTTAGAGACGAGGATGTCGCCTTTCTTTTCAAACTCCAGCTTGGTCTTGCCGGTCGGGGCTTCGGCGGTGGCGGCGAATACTTCGGTGCTGGTGGGCTGGGCCTTCATGGCGGCATCGTAGAAGGCGATGCTGATGGTGCGGTCTTTCTCGACGAAGAACTCGGCTTGCTTGCCGCCGAGGTCGAGGATGAGGCCTTTGCGCGGCCCGGCTTTGACTTTGGCATCGGCAAAGGCGGAGCCGGTGGCGAGGGCGATGAGAGTGACAAGGTGGAGCAGTGTTTTCATGGTGTGTGGATTTCGGTTTGGTTTTGTGGTTTGGTTTTTCTCTCCAGCCACTCGTAGAGCAACGGCACGACGAGCAGGGTGAGGAAAGTGGAGGTGACGATGCCGCCGATGACGACAGTTGCGATGGGGCGCTGGACTTCGGCCCCGGCTCCAGTGGCGAGCGCCATCGGCAAGAAGCCGAGCGAGGCGACGAGCGCGGTCATGAGCTTGGGGCGAAGCCGCGTGAGCGTGCCTTCCACGACGGCATCGCGCAAACCACGGCCTTGCTCGCGAAGCTGATTGATGAAGCTGATGAGCATGATGCCGTTGAGCACGGCGATGCCGCTCAAGGCGATGAACCCGATAGCGGCACTGATGGTGAAAGGCATGGCGCGCAGATGCAGGGCGAAGATGCCGCCGGTGATGGCGAGCGGCACGCAGAGGAAGATGAGCGCGGCCTGACGGATGGAGCCAAAACTGAGGAAGATGAGCACGAAGATCAAACCCAGAGCGAGCGGCACGACGATGGCGAGACGGGCCTTGGCCTCTTGCAGGTTCTTGAACTGACCGCCGAACTCGAAGTAATAGCCGCTGGGGAATTTCACCTTGTCGTGAATGGCTCGCGTGGCTTCGGCGACAAAGCCTTCGGTGTCGCGCCCGCGCAGGTTGATGAGCACGGAGACACGGCGCTGGGTGTCCTCGCGGGTGATCTGGTTCACCTGATCCACGAGCACGACTTTGGCGACTTGGCCGAGCGCGAGCAAGCTGCCCTCCTCATTGCGCAGCGGCAGGCGCTCCATCGCGCTGAGATCGGCACGGCGGTCTTCCGCGAGTCGCACGATGATGGGGGTGCGGCGGTTGCCTTCGATGAGTGTGCCGACTTCTTTACCTGCGAGCGCGGTTTCGATGAGGCGGTTCAAATCATCAGCATGGACGTTGAATTTGCGCATGGCGTCGCGGTCGGGCTGCACCTCGATCATGGGCACCTTGCCAATGGCATCGAACTCGGTCTCGCTGCCGCCGGGGATGCTGTTGAGCACGGTGCGCACTTCGCCTGCGAGGCGCTCGAGTTCCTCATAGCTCTCGCCGAAGATTTTGCACAGCAAGTCGGCGCGTGCTCCGGCCATGATCTCGTTGAAACGCATCTGAATGGGCTGGGAGACGAGCATGTTCTGCCCTGGCACTTGTTCGAGCAGGCGCTTCCGCAT
>JAYVZW010000070.1:0-7431 GCA_043783015.1 Verrucomicrobiota bacterium | reverse complement strand
TGGGATGGATCGGCAGCCAGTTTGCATCGGGTCTTGAGGCCGGCCAGAGGTTCGGCAGCGAGGCTTCGATGCGATCCGCCTCCGCTTCCTTTTGCTTGCGCTGTTCGGCGGTTTCGCCGCTGGGCAGGTAATGATAAGGCTCGTCCGCATTGTTGAGGAACGCCATGAGCTGGTAATACTCCGTGTGCAGGATGGGATCGTATTTGTGCGTGTGGCATTGCGCACAACCGGTTGTCAGCGCCAGCCAGGTGGTGCCAGTGGTGGCCACGCGATCCGTCATGGCGCGAAAACGAAACTCCAGCGGATCAATGCCGCCTTCCTCATTGAGCATCGTGTTGCGATGAAATCCGGTGGCTACCAACTGATCTTCCGTGGGTGACTGTAGCATGTCGCCCGCGAGTTGTTGGACAGTGAACTGATCGAAAGGCATGTCCGCGTTAAGCGCGCGCACCACCCAGTCCCGCCAGGGCCACATGGAGCGCGGGCGATCTTTCTCGTAGCCATTGGTATCCGCATAACGCGCCAAATCCAACCAGCGCCGCGCCCAGCGTTCGCCGTATTGAGGTGACGCCAGCAAGCGATCCACCAAAGTCTCGTAAGCATTTGGCGCAGCGTCATGAATAAAGGCATCAGCCTCTTCCACGCTAGGCGGCAATCCAATCAGATCTAGAGACACGCGTCTGATCAACGCGGCGCGATCTGCTTCCGGCGAAGGCTGCAACCCTTCAGACTCAAGCCGGGCAAGAATGAAGCGATCGATTTCATTGCGCGGCCAGGCCTCTTTTTTCACCACGGGAACCGCCACTGCTTTCGGTGCCACGAACGCCCAATGTTCCTGATAGACAGCCCCGCCCGCCACCCACCTTTGCAAAATATCCTGCTGCACCGGCGTCAAGGGATGCTTCGCTGAGGGTGGCGGCATCACCTCATCCGGGTCAGAACTGAAAATACGTTTGATGGCTTCGCTTTCGTCCGCTTTACGGGGGATGATCGCCACCGCTCCCGACTTGGCGGGTTTGGTGGCAACCTCCCGAACATCCAGCCGGAGTTTGGCCTTGCGCGATCCCTCATCCTGCCCGTGGCATTTAAAACAATAAGTGGACAGAATCGGGCGCACTTCACGCGCAAAATCAGGAGCCTCGGCACCCATGGCCAGTGAGGACATCATCAAGCAGAAAAATCCAATGCATGTATGAATGGTTGGAACTTTTACAACGAACATCGCCATATATAAAAATGAAACCCCGGGAAGACCACACAAAATTACAGGCAGACCGTGTCGCCTTCTATTACTCAAATACGTGCCCGTTGCTTTCAATGATCTAAATAGATCAAAACAACATCAGAACTTTTTCGTGCTCAGCACCCGGAATTTGTAATACGCATCCAAGCTTTTGGTATTAGTGCTGGAGGCGAAGTCTGGCAGTGATGTATCTGAGGCATCCACATAACGCTCAATGATGCTGGATCCCCGATACTCGGATAACATGGCATCCTTAGTCTCATCCCACTCCGCGACGCCCGAAGAACGCGATTTTTTAAGCACTTGGACACGAAAATGAACCGTATAAGCATTCGATTTAGTGGTCAGGCGTGGATAAATGTCAACATAGGGTTTTTCACGAAGATTATCTCCCGTCAAAGGATTTTCATTCCAGAAAGCTGCCATTGCTGCAGAATTTGCTACTTCTGGCGGAACAAGATTCATTTCACAAATCTGTGAAACTGATTTAAAAAGATCGTTGTTTTTAAATTTCGCATCGAAATCAGCCAGAGTCTTCGTCATGTCTATCGTCCGCCTACGATTTGGAGCAATAGGAGCATGATCAGAATAATCTCTGGGTTTGTAGATGGGTGCATCCTCTACACGTAGTGCCATGAACTTGGTGGATTTCATCACTGCATGCAAACCAGTGGAGCGTTTAACATAAGTAAACGGCATGATTTGGTAGTTAAGATTGATCTTGCCAGAGGTGGCAAATGGCTGGCTGATGGCATAGGGTTCAATCACCGGCATCCAGAACAAGTCTGCTAACAAGTGATCTTTGGGAGATAAATTTCCCGGATGGCTTGGGTCTTCAGGGCGCGGATGAAATAGCAGAGTTTGCCAAGGAAGCACCCGTTGCACGCCTGTAGGAATTGAGCCGAAAATAAGCGGTGAAGGAATCTGCCTGTTGGGTGAAAAATAGGTGTTGGTAGCCGCCGCCGTGCCTTTTCCATAACCAAGCATGTAAGGCAGGCGTGTCGCCCCTATTTGGTCTTGGAGTGCGGTATCGCCTTCGTCAGGTTTATTGATATATGCGCCGTCTGTTTGATCACCAAAACCAGTATCCCAATCTCCTGGACCACCATCTTTGCGTGTGACTCCTTTATTGGCCGGGACCCGGCTGGGCACATCCGGTTGACGCCAGTTTCGAGGGTTCTGGTAATTCGCGTTGGCCACAAGAGTGCCATAGATACCTTGATTACATCTTTCGCCAGTGGACATGGTTAATCCGTGAGCGAATTGAACGCCGGCATTCCGATAATTGTTATGGGCACGAAATCTCTCCGAAGGAACATCCATCAATGATTCGACCAGGCGGTTGTCACCGGCTGTCGGATCATCGGCATTTGCAGGATCGTTTCCTGCCGCCCCCGCGACTTGCAACGAGATAATCGTATCATTACTGTTCGGGAACGCAGTTACACCCTCGAAAGAACTGAAGTCACGTGCACCGAAATTGTGATCCGGGGGGCTCTTAATCCCGGGAAGTTTGAACGTCCCATCAGGAAATTTTAAATTGATGGTCTGGATTACAGACGACCCCGCTGCAGTCTCATCTGGAGATATTTCTACTTTAACATCCACCGCAGAAGGAAATGAGAACGTTGTTTGACCCGCTGGCACAATGATGTCTGTCTTGGAGAAAAATGGATAGATGTTGGTCGGTTTGCAATCAACACCGGCAGAGGCATCATCCCAGATCTTGCGATCCGACTTGCGAATCGCTTGGAGAGCGTGCTCTGTTCCCCCGACGTCACGACCATGGTAGATACTTAAGTCTGAGACAGTCATGCGATTGATACCGCCGGGTTCAAAGTTCAGGCTGATGGTGCCAGGTCCAATCTTGGCTTTTAATTTCTCCAAGCCAGTTACTACATATTTTGTGGCAGAACGTTTGGCCGCCATCCCATGCATTGGACTGGCAAATTGTAAGAAAAATACAGCCCTCATTTTATCGATCTTACCAGTGGCATCAGAGTGTGTTCCGTAAAAGAGAAGGTTGGCTGAAGAGACGCTCAGGAAACGCCCAAAGCCCTGAGTCTGAGCAATACGAATCGGGACAACTTCGCCAGCACCTAAATTGGGATAAATTGCTGTGTAAGGCGTGGATCCGGCACTTTGGTCTTGTAGGTTGGTGCAGCGGATATAATCGTAGATATAGGTCAGGATTTGATTACGATCCGCAGCGTATTTCGTAGAAAAATTGCCGCCAAAACCAGGGATGTTGCTGGATGTTTTATTCTGAAGGTAACCATACAACTCTTTGTTGCGGAGGGAAGTTTCGTAATCTTCGGTGCTGCTCCTCGGATTGGAGCGCGTAAAATAATAAGATTTTCCACCAATCGTTGAACAGAATGCCAGGAGCTTGTCATAAGCGGTGCGTTTTGTGAGCGAGGCATTAACAGGCCAGATGGCTATACGTGGAGTATTGAAGAGTGTGGTTTCCGGCGCGCTGCTAGAAGCAGTGAGGAAGAATTTCCTCTTTTCCAGTTCTTCTTTGCTGAACGTGCCTGAACCATTTGGTGTGCGCAGCGGAGTAAACATCAGTTCGTCCACCGAAGCATAAAGCCGGTCTGTATCTGTGACTAACACGGGGGCATTATTGGGCACTTGATAGCTTCCTCCCTTTGATCCGCCACTACCACCACCTGACAAGGAATTTAACCCGATGCGTGGCGTAATATTATAGTATGCATCAAGCTTGGTGGCATCTGTCGCCGTGGGATTGGCGGGGTATGGGGTGGTTACAGGCAGAAGTGATTTGAAAATAGGACTGAGACTGGTTGTGGCAGGATGGCCGGGATAACGCTGATATTCCTTTTGAGCGGGCTGGCAGACGGCCATGCCGGGAACGCTGACAGAGCTTCCTGAATACCGGCCAAAATCTTCATCGGAATAAATGCGGGGGACGTCCCAGAAAGTGCCCTCTGATGCGGTGTTGATATTTACCTTACAAGATTCGTCATCCGTCCAGAACGCGATGCGCCCCACAATGGGATTGGTGAGACTGGGTTTCTTCGCGACATTGGTTTCTCCGGTCCAGTTGGCGATCTTCCCGGTGCCATCTACACCCCTCGGCGCCGACAGGGTGCCATCCCGCAAAACATAAATCCACTTCACCGGCATCGGCAGCCTTTGGGTATCGCCTCCGGTCAGGACCGTCTGGTTGATTGTGGTGGTTCCGCCCGATGACAATTGCATGGCATTCGAATAAGAAAAGCCGTCCACTTGGCCGGTGCCGGGCGCTGTCTGCACGCGCGGGTCGATGATCGGAAAACGCGGCTTGCCTTTGGTGTCAACGACCGGGCTGTTCAGATCCGTGAAGACCGCCGGTTTGGTATCCCACAGTCCGTCCACGTCTCCTGCCATGTCGTAGGACGCTATTTCGCTCTGCGTTACCTCCATGTCTTCAGAGGAGTATAACTTGAAATAAGCCAGTGGAGCGCTGGAGGCAGACCCGCCGGAGGTTCCGTAAGTGCGGATCATGCCCGGCTGCGACGCCCAGGCCACATTGTTGCCGCTGGAACTGGTCGCCATCCGGATAACACTGGAGACCACCTGCACCGCCGTCTCCCCCAGTTGTTTGGCGGTGACTTCGCTCGCGGAGCTTCTGGCCGCTGTGAGCTCACTCGTCACGCTGGAAAAAAACGCCAGCACTAGGGTGATAATCAAGGCCAGAAACGCCAGCACCAAGAAAAGAGCCACTCCACGATTACTCGTTGAACGGTAGAGAATGGAAAACGTGGCCGTGTTTCTCATGATAAGATTGATGCGATCATTTAAATACCTGAATGAATCATTTTCTGTGGCGTCTCACCTCAGCCTATTATTGTCTGAATCATAAAGTCATTGAAATTCTAACGCGACGACATACTGAGACGCAAGACAAATACATTGTATTTACCATTTTTTAGGATTTTGCTTGTCAGATCGTGGGCAAGTTTAAACCTGTTCCCGCCTGACAGATGCAGAGCGGACATGATGTTTTGTCAGCCCCGATAGCGCATTGCTCTGATGCGAATGGCGACCCCTACGAGAATCGAACTCGTGTCGCATCCGTGAAAGGGATGTGTCCTAACCGCTAGACGAAGGGGTCGTTGGCGGGCGGTTAAAATGGGTCAAGTGGCGAAGTTGGCAAGCGGATTTTTATCTTGCGACTGATTATCCTGACCCAGCAAAGCGGATGCGATGCGCGATGTCGCGCCTTCGTGGATGCGAAGAGCTTGCAGTCCATTGGCGGCAAGTTCTGCGGCCCTGCGAACATCATAGAAAATCTCCAACATTCGGCTTTGCAGCTCGACAAAATCACGAACCTGCACTGCCCCGCCCGCTCCCAACAACTGCCTGACAAGCGGCGTGAAGTTCTCCATGTGCGGCCCGAAGAGCACCGGCTTGCCCGCCATGATGGCCTCGGCGGGATTCTGCCCGCCTTTGCCGAGGAAACTTTTTCCCACGATCACAGCCGTGGCGTGATGCTGCCAGGCACGCAGTTCACCCGTGGTGTCAACGAGAAGAATGTCCGCAGGAAGCTGGATGCTTGAGGCTTGAAGCTTGAGACCGAGTGCGGAACGTCGCGTGACACTAATACCCATGTCATGCAGTTCTTGCTCCACCTTGCCCGCGCGCTCGGCATGACGGGGCACGATGATAAGGCGGAGTTGTTTGATCCGAGATGGAAGATCGGAGATGGAAGATCGGAGATGGGTGAAAACTTTTGTAATGGCGGCTTCCTCACCGGAGTGAGTGCTGGCGGCGAGCAGCACGGGGTCATCACTCCCCCACCCCATGTTTCCAAGCAGCGCGCCCAACATGGCCGCTTGCTCAAGTGGTTCAGTCCCGCCCGCCGTGTCATACTTAATGCTGCCCGCACAAGTGATGGACGTGCTGGACACGCCGAGCTTTTCCCATCGCGTCATGTCCTCGATCTCTTGCACGAAGACACGGCTCAACATCGAGAAGATTGGCCGCACCAAGGAGAGCGCACGGCCATAGCGACGCTCCGAACGCGGAGAAAGTCGCGCATTCACCAGCACCACTCCAACCCCCCGCTGCCGCGCAGCGAAGACGAGATTCGGCCAGACTTCCGCCTCCACGAGCACGAGACGCTGTGGGGCGATCAAGCGCAGGCAGCGCCGCACGATGAACCAGCCGTCGAGAGGATTGTAAATCGGGAGCACTGCGCCGGGAAATTCCGCAGCCAAATTTTGCGCCAGCGCATATCCGGTGGGCGTGGTGGTGGACAATACGATGCCCAGATCATTGCGCTGAAATATCACTTCCTTAATGAGTCTGGCGGCGACGCCAACCTCCCCCACACTCACGGCATGCATCCACCAAACAGGGCCTCGCTCGCGCAGTGCGGATATTTTTTGCTTTGTGTCCGCATCAAAGAATCCAAGTCGCTGCCAGAGGCTGGAAACTTTTCCACCGCGCGCCTTCAACTTCATCAACGCCGATGGAGCCATGAGCAGCATGGCGGGCGGATAGAGCAGATTATAAAGGAGCAGGATGAGGAATCTCGCCATGTGGCAGCGCGGTCGTGATGGGTTGCAGCAGGAGCACCCGCGTGGAGCCGTAGTCGCGGTCGCGCAGAATGTGCCAGCCTGCGATAGCGCGGGGCGCATGTTTTGTCATCATGGTTTCCAACACGAAAATGCTTTCCGGGTGAAGCAATGCGCGCAACGAAGTATCAACGAGCAGCCGTGTTCCATAATCTACATCGCTGAGTTTTTTCGCGTATGGCGGATCGGCCAGGATGAGGTCAAATTTCTCACCTGCACCAGCCAGTCTGCGCAAAGCCGCAAAAACATCCGCCTGCATCACGTGACCTCGTTCGAGTTTCGCGCGGCGCAAATTGTCCTCGATCACCGCGCCCGCATTTCTCTGCTGCTCAACGAACACGGCTTCTGTGGCACCACGACTGAGGGCTTCGAGACCCAGCGCGCCAGAACCTGCGAATAAATCCAACACGCGGGCATTCTCGCAGGCAGAGCCCAGTATTGAGAAGAGTGCCTCCCGCACCCGGTCGGATGTAGGCCGAGCATCAGAAGGAGGTGCTTTGATGACGATGCCTCCGGCGCGGCCTGCGATAATGCGCATCAATGTTTCTGGTTCACGTTGCTGCGATCGTTGCCCGCTTACTTTTTATCACGACTGATGATTTC
>JAYVZW010000069.1:0-2472 GCA_043783015.1 Verrucomicrobiota bacterium | reverse complement strand
GCGGCGGCAGCGAATCGGATCTCGACGCGTCCGCGCAAAAAGCTTTCGCCGCGATGCCGCGCCGCGATCAGGTGCGCTTTGTTCCGTTCAGACTCGACATCGAAAAACTTTATCCGGCGTTTTCCTTGTTCACGCTCTGCTCCCGATCCGAGGCCTGCCCGATGTCGCTGCTCGAGGCGATGTCCTGCGGCATTCCCTGCGTGGCCACGGATGCGGGTGACAGCGCCGCACTGATCGAGCGCGCGGGCTTCACGGTGCCCGTGGGCGAGCCGATGGCACTCGCACAATCATGGCACGACATGCTCTCGCTCAACAACAACGCGAGAGCCGAAGTCTCCAGCGAGGCCCGCCAGCGCGTTATGTCCCGCTTCAGCATCTCGCAGACCGCCCGCGCTTATCAATCCACTTACGACGAACTCTTGGAAATTCCTGAACCAGCATGAATGCCCCCCATAATATTCTTCATGTCATCACGAGCCTTAATCTGGGCGGCGCTGAGACAATGATGTGCCAGTTGCTGGAGCAGACCGACCGCCAGCGCTTCACGCCCCATTTGGTTTCACTTCGCCCCGAAGGACCGCTCGCGAACCGGGTGCGCGCGGCGGGCGTTCCCTTGCATTGCCTCGACATGACTTCTCCGACAGGCCTGTTCACTGGACTTCGCAAGCTCACACGTCTGATGCGTGAACTGCAACCCGCGCTGGTGCAGACCTGGATGTATCACGCGGACTTCCTCGGCACGCTTGCGGCACGCCGGCTGTCACCAAGACCTCCCGTGGTCTGGAACATTCAGCAGAGCAACATGTGCCCGCGCTCCACGAAGTTTCTCAGCCGCGCGCTCTGCCGCCTGCTTGCGCGCCTTTCGCGCTCATGGCCGGAGCGAATCGTGATCTGTTCGCGCACGGCGATCGAGTCCCATGTCGCCATGGGATATGCGCGGGAGAAGATGCTGCACATCGTCAATGGAACGGACACTAACCGTTTCGTTCCCGATGAAGCTGCAGGCATCGCGCTGCGTCGTGAACTTGGAATATCCGAAGGCACGCCCGTCATCGGCATGGCCGGGCGCATGGACGCGCAGAAAGATTATCCCACTTTTTTTGCCGCAGTGCGCGAGTTCATCAAAACGGATGGGGACACGCATTTCATTGCGTGTGGCGCAGGTGTGGTCGGGAGTGATCCGGCGCTGGCAAAAATGCGCCAGGACTGCGGTGCGCCTGAGCGCGTGCATCTGCTGGGGCCGCGTCAGGACATGCCCAAAGTTTATCCGGCTTTTGATATCGCCACGCTTTCCTCGGCCTATGGCGAAGGGCTTCCGCTTGCGCTTTGCGAAGCGCTTTCATGCGGCCTGCCCGCTGTGGTCACGAATGTTGGTGACAGCGCGGATGTGGTGGGCGACTCCGGTTTGGTGGTGTCACCGCGCGATCCAATTGCGCTGGCCATGGCCTGGCATCAGATGAGAAATCTCCCGCGCACGGAATTCGCCGAGTTGAAAATCAGGGCGCGTGAGCGGGCGAAGAATCACTTTGCTGTTCCTGCCATCGCCCGCGCTTACGAGCAGTTGCATTTGGCCATCATCCAGAAAAACGCCGCTCAAGAATTATCTCCTGCTGGTGCCTTGAAAGTCGCGCAATCGATCTGACCATATGACAATAGCCCTCTTCAAAGCCTCAACCTTGGATCCGGTCTTGCCCTCCGCAAGGCGCAGCGCCGAGGTTGTTGATGCTGCCATGCGGCTGGATGTCATCCATGACGAGGTGGAATTCTTGGCTCTTGAAAGCTGCTGGGATGAACTGTTGCAGCAATGCGCCACCCGCAGTCCGTTCCTGTCATGGGACTGGGTTAAAATCTGGTGGGAGGAACATCGTGATAAATTCAAGCTGGCCATCGGTGTTGTGCGGACTTCTGGAAATAAAACGCTCGCCATTGCTCCGCTGGTGATTGGCCGCGAGGTGGTAGGATCCAGAAAGCAGCTTCTGCATCTGACTTTCATCGGAGGCATTGGCGAGATCGCATCCCAGGGAATGGATTTCATGGTGCCCGCAGGTCATGAAGAAAATTTCACCCCCCTGCTTTGCGGCATTTTTGCAAAGCTGCTGAGGCGCGTGGACATCCTGCGACTCACGATGATTCCCGAAGACTCGCCCAATCTTCCACACATCATGCGCGCCTTGAAACAGGTGACCAGCGGAGTAAGCCAGCTTAACCGTCAGCCATCCCGTCTTCTCACGCTTCCCGCTTCATGGCAGGAAATTGAGCAGTCGCATGGTGGGAACTGGCGCAGCAACATGCGCCGCAAGCAGAAGAAGATGGACGGTGAGCATCAGGGACGCGTAGTGATCGGTGGTCGTGATGTGCCGTTTGATGTGGCTTTCTCGGCCCTGCTGGAACTTCACGGTCAACGCTGGAGCGTTGAGGAAAGCCTGTTCCTGCATGAGCGCACCAAGCGATTCCACCGGCGTCTTTACGAAC
>JAYVZW010000068.1:0-7459 GCA_043783015.1 Verrucomicrobiota bacterium | reverse complement strand
TCGTTCAGCCACTCGGCATCCAGTCCCTCGGCGCCTTCGCCTTCAATGACGTGGTCATACTGTGTCATCATGTTGGCTTCATTTAGCCTTGCGGCCTTGAGGAGCAATACCCACGCAGCAGACTTGTCGTTACTGACTCCCACCAGCAGGGGGCTGGCGGGTA
This sequence comes from Verrucomicrobiota bacterium, assembly GCA_043783015.1. Classification (GTDB taxonomy): domain Bacteria; phylum Verrucomicrobiota; class Verrucomicrobiia; order Verrucomicrobiales; family Verrucomicrobiaceae; genus VFKE01. The sequence continues at coordinate 7,296 of JAYVZW010000068.1, read as the reverse complement.
TGCAGCACTTGCGACCCAACCACAGACCCCAAGTGGGGTTCCGCAACTTGGTGGCGATCTCCTCCAGCCAATCACGCTCACCTTCCAACAGCACGCCAAAGCGTGCATCGAGAAGGTAGTGGCGCTCACTGAGCACGGTGTCTGGTGCAGATCCGTTGGCCTTTCGCGGCATTTTCATCCGGTCTGTTTTCGGATCATAACCACCACCGATGGTGTGGTAGTCACTGAGGCGCAGCATGGGCAGCTCACGCCCCCCGCGTTGCTTAGGAAGTGTGACCGTGGTGCACGATAGCTCGGCGAGACGAGCGATTTGCAACGCCTCATCCGCACCGTGTTTGTCGATCCCAAGGGCAGCTGCCAATAACCCCACGACACCGCTTTTTGTCGGGTGCATGGCCGTTGTGCGGCGGGTGAAGCGGGAGGCAAATCCCCAGCTTTGCATAGGCCCATCCAAAAAAATGGCGAGGCAGGGTTTAGGCGACATAGCTGGTGAGTTTGTCGATGAGGGTCGAGAGTGGCGCGTCCGGCACAGTGACTTCTTCAGTCGTGGTGATGCCCCAAGTCGTCTTCAGAGAAGCGTGGTGCTCTTCGAGAGCCTTGCGCGAGGCGGCCACGAGTCCCGAGCCTTTCACCGCCGCTTCAAAGGCATTGATGAGCTGAACGGGCTGCCCTTCTACCTTGTAAATACCCAGCACATAGGATGGCGGCACGCTGGCGTTCATCGAGTTTTTTCGGGCACCGGGCACAGCCATCACTGTGGCTTTGATGAAAGCCGCGAGCACCTTTTTGCGTTCTTCGTCCGTGAGTTTGCCAAGGTGATCCTTATCAAAGAGGAGGTCTACGTTCACCGCAGCGTAACGATAATATACCGCGCTGTTGAACTCCAGTGTGCCAATCATGCCAGCGCCAGCGTCGTCCCCCTTCGTTTTGCGGTCATCCACGGCAGAGAAGAAGTCGAGGTCGTTCTCGGTCTTATGCGTGGACAGTGCATGACTGAACATCGCCGCACCTTCCAGTGTGAGCGAAGGCATGGAAGCCGCCATGCGGCCAAATAGCGCGATGTCGGCACCATCCATGAGTCCAGCTTCCTTGGCGAACTTGTCGAGGCTCTTCTCATAGTCCTTGGCCTTGGGGTTGGCCTTCACGAGTTCCGCCACCTTCTCGGCGATGTTTTCCAGTTCACAGGGAGCGATAAAAGTGAGTGTGCCTACTTGCGGCACTTCGCCATCCTTCACGGATCTAGCATCCAGTTTCGCAAGCTTATCGGCAATGTTGCTGGCGTGTTCTCTCGCTGCTTTGGCTTCAAGACCGTTCTTTTCCAACGCAGCGACCAGCGGTTGCACAATGAGTTTGGTGCGTTCGCCGTCGAAGCGTGCTTCAGGGAGGTTGTCCTGCGCATACTCGCGAATGGCCCGTTTGAGGCACTGACTGGATAGACGCGCACGAGGCACGCCTCCGAAGGTAGCAGATTTAGGAGCACCCACGTCATCGCGGTTCAGGCAGGAGACGGGGAAGGATTGCAGGATATGGAGTTCGATGAGTTTCATAGATGTGTTTAGTTTGAGAGTGGTTGTTTATTTTGAGTTTAAGAGAGAGGTGCCAGTGCCAGCAGACCAAAACCGAAGGCTTTGGCACTGCCGATGCCGATGGTGAATGTTTGGCGGAAAAGCGAGGGGTTGGTCACGGTGAGCACGCCCTGAAACTCGACCGCGAAGTGGGCACCGCTCATGCCCGCTTTCTGGAAATAGCTCCGCGGCTTCGGGATCGTGCGCAGGTTTTCGGCATCGCCGATGCTGAAACCTCCCGCCTCGGCTTTACGTTGCATCCACGTCAGTAAGTCCTTCCTATTAGTCAGCGCCACACGTCGGCCATTCTTTTTGCGTTCACCGGCTTCATTGCGAACGATTAGTTTCTTGGTGGGATTCACCAGCAGGCTGAAACGGAAGCTCCCAGCGGCAAAGAAGTCCTCAGGGATCAACTTTGCCTTGAAGCAGTCCTTGGGGCACCAGTCAGGCTTCGTTGGCTCGGCGGGCGAGACGATGATCAACCGATAGGCATCATCTACTTCATCCACGCGGCTCAGGAAGTCACGCTTCTCACCATCGCGGCCTTTGAAGGCCTGCCAGACACGCTGATGCCAGTCGTAGCTATCACGGATTTTAAGATGGCGCACCGCTGTCTCATAGGGCACCAAGATTTGCGTCAGGTAGCTCATGCTGCGGCCTCCTCGGTGGCTGGTTCTTCACTCGCCTCTTTACGCATCGGCCAGAAGCCGCGTGCCCAGTCTAGCTTGATGCGGTCTGAGTTGTTGCTCCAGGCCAGGATGTCCCAAAACAGTTTCTCGTAGTTCACGCCAATGCCTTTGGCGGAAGCAAAGCGAATCCATGCTTTCAACTGCCCGGCCACATCCTCCGCTGAGTCGCACGCCAGCAAGCGGCGGAAGCGACGATCAAAGCTGTCTGGAATATCAAAGTCCTTGCCGTTGTCGGTGGCAATGCGGCGACAGGTGGAGCCAAAACTAAAGGCCTTGGTGTCTTCTTCCGGGTGCTCCGCATAAAGTGCGGCGATGGTGCATGCCGCGTGGCTGCTGATATCTTCTCCAAGGCTGTAAATGACAGGCCATGCCTGCCGCGCTGTGCTGGTGCTGGCCGCACGTCGCAGCGCGGCCATCTTGCCCCGGTCATTGGAGATCTTGCGCAGCCGTCCGAGAAATCGTTCAGCGCGGTTGGGTGTGTCGGTGGTCGTGCTCATTATTTTTTCTTGTTGGATGCGTTCTTCTTCGTGGGTGCGTTGGGATCTTTGGGCTTGGGCAGGAAAAGCTGCTGAAGGCCGATGGCATAAGCCTGGATCTGGCGGGGATTTTGCCGTGGACAGGCAAAGTCAAAGCTCGCATGCGCCGCTGCCTTCACCTGCTTGCCCCACTCACTCACTTTAAGATCACCGGCTTCCTCGGGCTTTTCGGTTAGCTTCAGCAGTATGGGGACATGCTGCTCGACAACGGTCCATAAGTGGTGCCGGGCACGGTCATACGGCACAGGTTCCAACTTCAATGTTCCTGCGTAAGCCTTCACGCTTTTGGAGACGGCCTCCTGCCATGATGCAGCAAGGGCAACGCCTTCCTCATACAACTTGCGGCCAGCATCACGGAACATACCCGCGGGAATATCGTAAGCGGCTTCAACGACGTCTTCGATTTTGGCCTTGTGCGTTGCCAATGCTCCGATCCAAAGCATGCAGCTGCGCGTGCCATCATTGCGTTGTAAAGCCAGCGGCCCAGAGATGGAATCTTTATTAGATCGGCGCTTCACGGTAATGGCGGAAAGCTGCCGCCAGATGCTGCGACCTAGCAATACCCCAAGCACTGCCATCCCATCATCCCGCTGAACGATCGTGGCCGCAGGCTCACGGAAAATGGGAGCCAGTGGATAATCAAGGCCGTTGGCCAGAATCATCTGCCTTCCTTCTTCATCCAGCCGTATGGAGCGGCTCAGCGGCACGAGACGGCCCAGATAGCTGCTTATGGCATTGGTGATGGCTTCTTTGTCTGCCGCCGTATTCACGGGAAGTTCCCAAATAGGTTTACCCCAGCCAGCTCCGGGCTGGTCACTCCAATCCTCTTTATTCATGAGGTTGAGATGGATCGTCTCCAGCAGCGTGTTCCCTTGGAGGTAACTATGCAACATGCTTGATGGCGTGCAGGGCGCATGATTGGATGATCCTTTGCTGGGCGTATCCATACCGTTCCATTTTGCCACACCGATTCGCCCTCCGGGCGCAAAGCACTGAAACGCAAGCAATGTCAGCGCAAGCCTGCCCGGCTCAACCGCACGAGGCACACCAGCAGCATTATCGAAGAGGGAGGCATTGTTTCCTGAGGCCAGGGTGAGATCAAGCTTGGTCGCAGGATTACCCTCACCTTCCTCCTTGGCAGCCTTCAATCCCGGCACCTGCAAGAACCGCGGGCCGTCACCAAACAACTCAAATGAAGCAGCCCACTTCTCCAGGTAGCGTTTCACCGCCGGCTGAATAGCATCGCGGCAAGTCTCCCAAGCTTCGTAATCTTTGGGGCCATCCAAAGCAGCCTGAGTGATACAGATGAGGAGCCGTAGCAGCGCGATCTTTTCGTGAGGCTTCACGGAAAGATCGCGAATCTCCTGCGCGGAGGCAAACAGGTCGTGGAGGAAAACAGATCGTTGCCGCCCATCGGCTCCGATGACGGGTATCCAGGGATCAAGAGTCAAATTCATCGTCGTCTTCAGTGTAACGGGGTTGGGGTTGATCTTGGCGCGTGTGCAAGCCCAGCATTGTGTCATAGGCCAGAGCTGACGGTCCTTCTGCGTCAGGAAAGATTAGAGAGCCGTCATCCTGCACCAGCGCCCAGTAGGTGGGGCCGTGAGTGTGCAGCTTTAGCCAGGGCGGCATGGCCTGAGAAGGAACCGTGTGCAGAGGTGCCCGCACTAGGTTGCGATACACGGCACGCGCGGCGTCCATGTGCCATTCGTAACCAGAAACAGTCAATGATTCGCTGCCGAGCATCGTGAGCCGCCATTGATCGCGAGTGATCATTTCACAAGCCCGCACCAGCACCACGTCCCGCGTTGGTGCACCTTTGCGACGGGTGAGATACTCTTTGTTATCGTCCACGGACTGCCTGCCAAGCACACGCGTGGCGGCTTGGGCCTCCTGCGCGAGTTCTTCACGTTCCGCTTCCACCTCGGCACGCAGTTCAGTCCACGCTTCAGGTTCCTCACCTTCTGAGCGCTCGACATAAGTTGCCTCCAGCACTTCGCGAATCTGGTCGGGCAACACAATCGTTTCACGCTGGGCAAAGACCTCTGCCGTGCGCAGCAACACATAGGGTGCATAGACGTAGCCCGACTTGCCAAAGGCACGCTTCAATTCTTTCGCACTCGCCTCAGCGTCCACCACTGGCGCATTGATCCAGAACTCGGGCTCAGCGGCTTTACGCTCCAGACGCTGATGTCGCCAAAGTCGGCCCATGCGCTGCAAAAGCATGTCCGTGGGGGCGAGATCAGACACGATAAAATCCAGATCAATGTCCACACTTTGCTCCACGACTTGCGTGGCAATGAGCAGCGAGCCTTTGCCATCGTAGGCGCGTTGTTTGCCCAGACGCTCCAGCCATTCGTTCTCTAGCTCCTGCCGTCGGAAGAAGGGGAAGCGGCTATGTAGGGTGGCGACTTCCACATGCGTGTCTCGCACACTTCCCTTCGCATTGCGACAGGTCTCCTGCGCCTCAGCCACGGTGTTGCGTAAATACAGCACATGCTGGCCGGACTCGGAACGCTCGATGCACTCCAATAAAATCTCGGCTTTAGACAGCGCCGTGGTTTTCAGCTTTAGCTCGCGTGCCGTCGGTGGTTCGACAGCAATCTCAATCATCGGCGCATCCGTCTTGGCCACGGTGACCAGCGGATAAGCCAATGAAGCCGCTGTCTGCGCCTGCCCGCCTGCTGCGGCGATGAGTTCCTGTCGCCGTGCTTTCGTCAGCGTGGCCGAAAGCACGATCACGGAACAACGCAGCGCCAGCAGCTCCTGGACAAGCTGCGTGATCAGCGTGCCAGTATAGACATCGTAGCTGTGAACTTCGTCTAGGATGACCACCTTCCCTGCCAGCCCAAAACGCCGAACAAAAAAGTGCTTCACCGCCACCACACTCTGCAAGGCCTGATCCACCGTGCCAACACCGAAGCGAGCCAGCATCGCGTGCTTTGACGAAGCAAACCATGAGCGCCCTTCGCGCACATGCGCCGTAGCATCGGGATCATTTGAATCGGCAGGATGCAGACGCCACGTTTGATGATCCTCCAACCACGACGCCGCATGCGCCAGACGAAGATTGGCCGCATCCGCCAACGCAGAACGCAGGAAGGGCGCGACGCGTTTGTGAATCCGGTTGCTCGTGACCTGCGTGGGCAAGGCAAAATACATCCCATCATTAGCACCCGCCTCAATGAGCCGATGCGCCGCCCAAAGTGCTGCCTCGGTCTTCCCGCAACCCATCGGCCCTTCCACAATGAAGAGCCCTGGGGTGTGGCATTGCGCATGCAAAGCTGTCTGCAAAGGCAGCGGCGCATAACCGCCGAACAGATCGCCAAAGGTGCGCGACCACACCGCGCCACCATGCCAATGAATCTGATCCAGCGCCCGTGCGGCAGCCTCACGGCTCTGCTCCAGCGTCAGGCCATGATCACACGGAAAGAAGCTCTCGTTGGAACCGATCCAGTCGGCCACAGAGATCATTCCAGCCACACACCAAAGCGCTGCATCCTGCGGAGCATGTGCTGGCAAAGCGCCCAAGATGGAGATCATTTCTGCCAGCAACTTCTCCCGCTCTGTTTTCTCCCATGCTTCTCGTTCGGCGATTCGTGTGCATTCCGGCTCGGAGATTCTTCTACCAAAGATGCGACCATGATGCACCCCAGCCGCCACAGCCCAGCCATGCGTGCCAATGGGTTTCAAAGCACGCTCCAGAAAATACTGGCTAACCTTGGCATGATCTGACTCGGAATGCTCCCTCCAGCGCTCACGCAGCGCTGCCTCTGCCAAGCCTGCCTGCTCCAGCCATGCCGGGCATTTCGACTGAAACCCAGTGCTGATCTTCCCTACGTCATGCAGCGCAGCGAGCGTCGCCGAACCCTCTGGAATCAAGGCGCGCAGCGTTTCACCCGCACGCGACAACAAAGCCTCTGCCACGCACCCCACATTTAGACAGTGGTCCCTCACCGAGATGCCCGGTTGTCCATTAAGAAGCGTTTTGGCCCAAAACTCTGGCATCTCAATAAAGTGGTTGCAGCATGACTTCCGTGCAAAGCGCTGGTTTAGCAAAGCATTTACTCCATGAAATGGCATGCACTTCTCGTCCTGCCACCCCACCAACGGGTGAGGGATTTCGTGGTAGGCGGACACCTTGGGGCGGCGAGAGCGGGTTCCTGCATGGGTTCCATGTAGCCCGGGCGTTCCGGGATATAGGCCATTTCGTTGAGTTCAGGTTCATGATGGATGGCACGTGCGGGTGATTGGAAGGTGAAAAAAATCAACCGGAGATTTGCATGCATCCTAGGCCGTGGGGTGGGACAACCACGGGGTGTCCCTAACAATATTTTTATTAATATACACACAAAGCACCTTCCCAAGCCAGCTCCAAGTTTGGGTGGAGTCAAATAGCTATAAAAGCCCCCATGCGTTGGCGATGATCCATTTTGCTGCCCTTCCATCTCCACAGATGTAGACAGACATCGGCAATGAAAAGGGCCCGACCGGATGGAACAGTCG
>JAYVZW010000067.1:0-2479 GCA_043783015.1 Verrucomicrobiota bacterium | reverse complement strand
GCGCGTTCGCCTCTGGCATCACCACCGCGACTCGCAGCAAAGGCGCATCACTGGAAAAAATATTCGAGCATTTGACCAGAAATCGCGTCGTGGTCTCTCTGCGTCACAATCGCGCCGGAGTGCCCCATCTGCGTTTCAGCCCACATTTTTATAATACGGAATCAGAGATCGATCGGGTGATGGAACTGATGCAGCAGGCAGGTTGATGATATGAAGCAACTATTTTTAGCCTGGTTGCTCCTGATGGCGCTGACTGCCTGCAAAGAAACACCGTTGCTCACTGTGTATTGCACGGCGAACTTGAAAAAGCCGGTGGAAGAGATCGCCACGCAATATGAAAAGGAACACGGAATCGAAGTGCGCCTGCAATACGGTCCCACCGGGACCTTGCTCAGCCAGTTGCAGGTGGCTAAACGGGGCGACCTCATCATCGTGGCCGACGATGGTTCGCTGGAAGATGCGCGCAGGAAGAATCTGCTGGGCAAAAGCCTGCCACTGACGGAACAGCATGGCGTGATCGCGGTGAAGCAGGGCAATCCAAAAAACATCCGCACCATTGCCCATCTTTTGTGCCCCGATGTGAAGCTGGCACTGCCGAATCCCGAGAGTGCCAGCATCGGAAAAATCACGCGACAGATGCTTATCACGCAATGGCAGAAGCTTGAAGAAAAGGCCGTCGTGATGAAGCCGAGCGTTACCGAGGTGGCTGCTGATGTGCAGCTTGGAGCGGCAGATGCCGCGTTCGTTTGGGACTCGACCGTTCCGCAGTTCAAAGGACTCGAAGCTGTGGAAGTGCCGGAACTAGCCCGGCATCTCGATCACGCCAGCGCTGCGATTTTATCATGCAGCACGCAGCATGAGGCGGCGTTGGAATTTGCGCGTTACCTTACCGCGACTGATCGCGGTGGTCTGGTTTTTAAGAAGCTGGGATTCAAAATGGCGAATGAGTGAGGCCGGGCTATTTTATCCGCCATGAACAAAAGCTTCTGGATCGTCCTCGCGCTTATCTGCGCGACCTACCTCGCCTTCTGGGGCGCGCTGGTGGTGACGACGGCGACATTCACCACGCCGTTGGAAGTGTGGAAGGTGCTGGTGTCGCGGGAGATTCAATATTCCACCATGCTGAGCCTCGTCACCTGCACCTTGTCTGCGTTGCTTTCCGTCATCATTGCGGTGCCCATCAGTTATCTCTTGTCGAGACGGCGATTCCCCGGTCATGCTCTGGTAGATGCGGCGCTGGACATACCGATTGTGTTGCCGCCGATGGTGGTGGGAATTTGTCTGCTGATGTTTTTCCAAACCAAAATCGGCCAGAGCATTGAGCGCGTGCTGCCGCTCACTTATACCGTCGGCGGCGTGGTGCTGGCACAGGTGGTCATCGCAGCGGCGTTCGCCATCCGCACCATGCGCGGCGTGTTCGATCATCTTTCCTCACGCCCCGAGGAGGTGGCGATGACGCTGGGTTGCACCCGATGGCAGGCGGTATGGCATGTTACATTGCCGTCCGCGCGACGCGGCATGTTTGCGGCGGGCAGCATCGCCTGGGCGCGAAGTCTGGGCGAGTTCGGTCCCATCCTCGTTTTCGCAGGAGCCACGCGCATGAAAACCGAGGTGTTGCCGACCAGCGTGTTTCTGGCCTGGAGCGCGGGCGAATTGCAGCAGGGCGTGGCCGTGAGCCTGCTGATGATTGCGATTTCCATGATCGTGCTCATGGCGATCCGCCTGACGGGAGAACGAGCATGATCCGCATTGAGAACATCACCTGTCAGTCGCCGACCTTTCGCATGGACGATGTTTCCTTCACCGTGCCAGCCGGTAAATACGCGGTGCTGATGGGAAAAACCGGCACGGGCAAGACGACGCTGCTGGAGATCATCTGCGGCCTGCGCAGGCCGCTGTCAGGGCGCGTGCTGCTCGATGATCGTGATGTGACATTTGATGCCCCCGGCGCGCGCGGCCTTGGCTATGTGCCGCAAGATGGCGCGTTGTTCCCGACCATGACCGTGCGTGGGCAGATCGGATTTGCGTTGCGGATGAAGCGATGTTCCGCTGATAAAATTCACACGCGCGTGCAAGAACTTGCAAATGAAACCGGCATCGCGCATCTGCTGGATCGACAGCCGCAAGGTCTCTCCGGCGGAGAAAAGCAACGTGTGGCACTGGCCCGCGCTCTCGTCGCCAAGCCTTCGGTGCTTCTCCTCGACGAGCCCCTTTCCTCACTCGACGAAGATACTCAAGACGGTCTCATTGCCCTGCTGCAAAGGACACAGCGCGAACATCAGATCACCGTGCTTCACGTTACCCATTCCCGACGCGAAGCGGAGGCACTGGGTGAAATCCGGCTGCTCCTTGATGGCGGTTCTGTCCGGGATATGAACAACTAACGTGCCGGGAGGAATCTCACCCTTGTCAGCCCCCTGTCTTCACGGCTAATTTGCATGTCTCGCCTCCCATGATTTCACACCTCCTGCTCATCAGC
>JAYVZW010000066.1:0-7489 GCA_043783015.1 Verrucomicrobiota bacterium | reverse complement strand
TGCTCGTCGGCAAGATCTCCATCGCCACGCTCGTCGGCCTCATCACCCTCGCCGGCATCGCCTCGCGCAACACGATCATGATGATCTCGCACTACATCCACTTGATGGAGTTCGAGGGGGAGAAGTTCGACAAGAAGATGATCATCCGCGGCTCACTGGAACGGCTTGTCCCGGTCACCATGACCGCCGCCGTTGCAGGCCTGGCCTTGATCCCGCTCGTCCTCGCCGCTGGCGAGCCCGGCAAGGAAATCCTTTTCCCGGTCGCCGTCGTCATCCTCGGCGGACTCATCAGCTCCACCCTGCTCGACATGGCCGTGACGCCCGCCGTCTTCTACAAGTTCGGCCGCAAAGCCGCCGAGGAATACGTGGCCCGCGAGGAAGTCGATCCGCTCGACGCCGTGGAAGCCGCGCCATCGCGCGCCGCAGAAAAACACGCTTCCGCCCACGCCCTTCCCGACGAACGCAAGTCCGTCACCCCCGGCCTGACTGCCCGGAAATAAAGCTGTGCGGAGGCGCATACAGCGCCTCCGCCAAACCAAAAACAAACCAACAACGCAAAACATGAAACTGACACGCATCCTCGCAATCGGCGCCTGCGCCGCAATCGCCCTCACCGGCATCACCTCGCAACCCGCCTTCGCGGCGGAAAAAGGGCACGCCGAACACAAAGGAAAAACGGTCGTGCCCGACACTGCCGAGGGCATCATGACCGCCATTCATAAGGCGCATGGCGAACTCGCCGACATCGTGAAGTCCAAGAAGCTCGCCGACGTGCATCATGCCGCATTTGCGATTCGCGATCTCGCCAACGGCCTCCCTGCCAAAGTCGCCGCTGACAAAAAGGCGCGCGTCGAAGGCAGCGTGAAGAACATCGCGAAGCTTGCCGAAGACCTCGACAAATCCGGCGACGACAACAACCAAGCCGCCACCGAAGCGAACCTCAAGAAGCTCGATGGCGTCCTCAAGGCTCTCGAATCGCAGGTGAAGTAACTCCAGGAACCTTCCTGCCTTAACCAAGGAAAAGGTGAGTGGGAGGCGTGCCAAATAGCAGCCTCTCACTCGCCACTTTCGCCCATCAATACACCCGCTCGATGCACCCCGAAGTTGTGCAAGACGCTCCAGGCAACTGCCCGAAGTGCGGCATGAAACTGGTGGAAAAACATTAGCCAGCCAGCACCAATAAATCTTAAGCCGTCACGTTGGCGGCGGATCAAAACAAAACAGAAACAAACAGAAAGAAATAGAACATGAAAAAACAAACGCATACTCACCTTCTCATCCGTTGCGGCCTCGCATTGGCCTTGGCTCTGGCCATCGGGTCTCCAGTCCAAGTGCGATCCGCCGAGCCTCTGGAGGGCTTTGTCTATACCGCCAATGAGCGCGGAAACTCCATCAGCGCGATTGATGTCGGCACCGGGAAGGTCAAAACTATTGTGACGCGTATCACGCCGCATAATGTCCAGGTCTCGCGCGATGGCCGGTTATTGCTCGCCGTCGGTCCGGTCGCCGATATGGCCCCGAAAATGAAGATGAAAGATGCCGGTAAGATGGCGCGAGGCAGGCTGTTGATAATCGACGCCGAGACGCTTGCCGTCGGGAGCGCCACGGATATGGAAATAGGTCGTCATCCTGCACATGTCATCATTGATGTGGAGGGCAAGCTGGCTTATGTGACGAACTCCGAGGATGACAATGTCCTTGTCATTGATGTAGCGCAGAAAAAAGTTGCTGGCGAGATCAAGACCGGCAAATTTCCGCACGGTCTGCGGATGAGTCCGAACGGGCGGGAAATCTACGTCGCCAACGTCAATGACAACAGCGTCTCGGTAATCGACGTCGCCCAATCCAAAGAGGTGACACGCATACCGGTCGGCAAAGCGCCCGTGCAGGTCAGCTTCACGCCGGATGGTGGTCGGGCCTATGTCTCCTTGCGAGATGAGAACAAGGTCGCCGTGATTGACACGGCTCAACGCAAGGAGATCGCTACCATCGCGGTCGGACGCAATCCGATTCAGGTCTTCGCCACGCCGGATGGACACTACATCTATGTCGCCAATCAAGGTTCGGAAGCCGAGCCGGATAACACCGTGTCAGTGATAGAGACGGCTAAGAACAGCGTGGTTACGACCATCGTGACTGGAAAAGGCGCGCATGGCGTCGTGGTCAGCGATGATGGAAAGCGCGCCTTCATCGCCAACATCGTGGACGAAACGGTGTCGGTGATAGATACGGCAACGCGAAAAGTGACTAATAACATCAAAGTTGGCAAAGGACCGAACGGAATCACGTTCAGGAGCGTGAATCGCTGATGCAGGCAACTCGCCGCGGGAAGGCGCGGATTTTGAAGTCACACTCACTGATTCTTCCAAAAACGATTCAGAGAAAACAATAACGAACAAAGAAAAGGAAACAAACTAAAATGGCACACGAACAATATCATGAATGCATTGACGCCTGCAATGAATGCGCGGCGGCGTGCGAACATTGCGCTTCAGCCTGTCTGGGCGAGGACGACGTTAAGATGATGGCGGGCTGCATCGCGCTCGACCGCACCTGCGCGGACATCTGCGCGCTGGCAGCGCGCTGGATGGCACGCGGCGATCCGTTTGCCGCAAAACTCTGCGCGCTCTGCGCTGAGATTTGTCAGGCATGCGGTGATGAATGCGCGAAACACGAAGCGGAGCACTGCAAACGCTGCGCCGACGCGTGTCTCAGATGCGCCGAAGCCTGCCGCCGGATGGCTTAACTCTGAAAGGCCAAAGGCATCAATAATTAACCAGAAAAGTGGTGAGCGCGCGTCCCATCCGCGTCCTCATCCTCAAACCAAGTTCTAAAACTCTATCAAGAGACATTATGTCCGCCATTCATTCTTATCCAACCGAACATGACATCGCGGTGTGCGCTTATTGCATCTGGGAGCAGGAAGGCAGGCCGGAAGGACGGGCGCTCGATCATTGGCTGCAAGCGGAGACACAGCTCGCCGCGTCCAGCCAGCATGACGAGGCGGCCACTGGGCAAAAGAAAAGTAATCCCCGCAAACGGGCAAAGACATCGAGCAACCCATGAACGCCCGGAACTACCCTCGCAACTGGGGCGCGCCTGCGATGATGGTGGGCTATGCGCTGGTCATCCTAACACCCATCGCCGTGCTGGCGATGGCGCGTCCGCCGACCGATCACCGCTTTGTCTATACTGTCGGTAAGAATCTAGCCTTGGTCGGATTCACGATTCTGGCGATGCAGTTCGTGCTCTCGGCGCGGCTGAAATGGATCGAGCGGCCATTCGGGCTCAACATGCTGTTCGACTTCCACAAGACGATGGCGGTCGTGGCGACGGCATTGATTTTGTCGCATCCGCTGCTGCTCGCGTTCGGCGGGCCGCACTGGAACTTGATCTTCGGTCCGAACATCTCATGGCACATCTGGCTCGGCCGCATCGCGCTGATGATCCTGCTGGTTCACGCGCTGCTGGCGATGTTCCGATTCGTCATCAAGCTGAACTATCAGACGTGGCGCTTCGTGCATAACGTCGGTGCGCTCGTCGTCTTCCCGCTGGCCTTCTTTCATAGCTGGAATGCGGGCGAAGATTTCAGTCTAGTCTGGTTGAAACTGTTCTGGGGCGTGATGGTCGCCGCGGGAGTCGGTGCATTTGTCTGGCATCGGCTGCTGCGGACGATCGCGCTGCGGAGACATCCCTACACTGTCACCGACGTGCGGCAGGAGACGCCCGATGCCTGGACGATCAAGCTCGCGCCGCCGAAAGGCTGTTCGCGCTTCGACTATCTGCCGGGACAGTTTCATTTCCTCACCTTTTACCGCGCGCCGCATCTGCCGGTGGAAGAGCATCACTGGACGATCTCTTCTTCCCCGACGGAGGATGGTGTTCTCGCTTCCACGATCAAGGAATCCGGCGATTTCACGGCCTCGATTGGTAAGACGAAGGTCGGCGACAAAGCGCAGGTCTATGGCCCGTTTGGACGCTTCTCCTATGCGCTGCATCCCCGCGAGCGCGACCTCGTTTTCATCGCAGGCGGCATTGGCATCACGCCGTTGATGAGCATGCTCCGGCACATGCGCGATACGCGCGATACGCGCGATGCTCGCCGTGTTCTGCTGCTCTACGGCAACACCCGCGAGCAGGACATCGTCTTTCGCGAAGAGCTGGAGCAGATGGAAGCGGGATCGCAGCCACAGCTCAAAGTCGTGCATGTGCTGAGCGAGCCATCGGAGCAATGGCAGGGCGAGAAGGGCCGGGTCGATGCGGAGAAGACGGAGCGGCATTGTGGCGACGATCTGGAGAAGCGCGCATTTTACGTCTGCGCCCCACCGCCGATGATGGACGCGGTGGTAAAGTGCCTGCGCGGTCGCGGTGTCCCCGCTAAGAACATCCATTTCGAACGCTTCAACCTATGAAGGAGATCCCATGCAACCACTCATCAACCTGAAACAATTCCTCGCCGTGCTGCTCATCCTCATCGTGCCCGCGGCGCTGCTCACCGCTTACTTTCGCAACTATCAGCCGGAAACCGGGGGCGCTGGGCGTCCGCACGCGGACGCCGCCGGAACGCATCCGGCCGGCGGGCATGGTGACATGGCCATGCCGGCTGGCGAAGCGGCTGGTCACGAGCACGGCGCAAAGAGCGGCGGCGAGGCGAAGCCGCCGCCAGCCGGTGGTCAAATGGATCATTCAAAAATGACCGGCGGCGCGGCGCAGCAGGGGGCAACTCCAGCGCCCGACGCGAAGCAGTTGGAGGCGAGTCGCGCGCAACTCGAAGCCAGCCGCGCGCAGCTTGAGGCCAGCCGACAGGCGCTCGAGGCGACCAAGGCGCAACCGGTGCCGCAGGAAAGTCAGCCACCGGCACCCGGCGGAAAACCAGCGGAGCCTGCTGTGCCGGCAGAGTCTGGGAAAAAGCCGGACGCTCCGAAGCAAGGCGGTGCTGCTGATGGGCACACTCACCAACACTAAAATCAGCTTATGAAAAAACTTGCCCCATTACTCCTGCTCGCCGCGCTGCTGGGCGGATGCATCGTCGTGCCGCCGCCGCCAAACCGGTCTGCGGTCGATCCCGCCGATACTTCGGCTCCCGAAGCCGTCACGTCGCGCGAGAAGCCCAACCTGATCGTCGGCACGCGAGTTTATCTCGATCCCGCAGTCGGCGAAGGAGCGCAAAAAATGGATCACTCCAAGATGCAGGGCATGGGCGGAATGGGCGACATGCAAGGCATGGACCACTCGAAAATGCCGGGGATGCAGGGCAAGCCGGATGCGGATCAATCAAAGCCGCAAAGCATGGAAAACATGCCGGGGATGGATCATTCCAAAATGCCGGGAATGAGCGGGAAGAAAGACGACGCGATGCCGGGGATGAAGCAGGACGCGGAGCCGGCGAAAGGCGATGCGGCGAAGCCCGCGGACAGGGAGGCGACGGTGGAGGAGATGAAAAAGACGGCCGATGAAATGAAGAAAGCCTCCGACGAGCTGAAGGCAAAGTCGGACGCACTGCAAAAAAACCGTGTCAAGAAACCCGGCGCAACGCCCGCACCGCCGCAGGCTAAACCCGAAGACCATTCACAACACCAGCAATAACCGATGATTCACCCAACTGGCCTTGGCCGCATCACCGCTGTAATCACTGCATCCACGCTCTTCGCCGGCTGCGTCAATCCCGGTCCGGCTTTCCGTGACGTGCAGAGCGATGTCTCCGCGCGCACGGGCAAACGCCTGCACTGGATTCGCAATGGCGGCGACGCTGCGGAGGCGCAAAGTGCCGCGCGAGCGCTGCTCCAGCGCCGGCTCACAGCCGATTCCGCCGCGCAGATCGCGCTGCTGAACAACCGCCGTTTGCAATCCGCGTTTGAAGCAATCGGCATCGCGCAGGCGGACTACGTGCAGGCCACCCTGCCCAGCAATCCGCAGTTCTCCGGGTTCGCGCGATTTCCCAGCGGGGCGGGTGCGACAAACGTCGAACTCTCGGTTGCGCAGGACCTTTTGAACCTGCTGTTGATCCCTCTGAAACGCCGCATCGCGCAGGCGGAACTCGATCGCACGAAACTCGACGTGGGGATGCAAGTGCTCGAATTGGTCACGGAAACAAAGACGGCCTTTTACAATTTGCAGGCGCGCCAGCAGTTGCTCTCGCGTTTGAAACTTATCGTTGAAACCAATGAGTCGTCCGCCGATCTCGCGCTGCGCCAGCACCAGGCGGGCAATATCCCGGACGTCGAACTCGCCAGCCAGCAGGCGCTTTACACTCAGTCACGCGTGGATGTCGCGCAGGCTCAGGCGCAGATGCGCTCCGATCGCGAGCGGCTGAACCGGTTAATGGGCGTGTGGGGCGCGGACACGAAGTGGAGCGTCGGCGAGCGCTTACCGGAGATTCCCTCGAGCGAAATGTCGCGCGCGCGGCTGGAATCCAAGGCGCTCGCGCAGCGATTCGACGTGGCGATGGCGCGGCAAAACGTCGCGGCAATGGGCCTCGCGGGCGGGTTGCAAAAGGCAACGCGATTTCTGCCCGGCGGCATCAACGCCGGCGTCAACACCGAACGCGACACCGACCGGCACCGTGTGACCGGCCCGACGCTTGATCTGCGGCTGCCGATTTTCGATCAAGGTCAGGCCGGTCTCGCACGCCTTGCCGCGCAGTATCGTCAGGCGCAAAACGAACTCGAAGCGATTGCCGTCGAGGCGCGTTCGGAAGTGCGCGAGGCACGCGACCTCGTTGCCGCCAACCGCGAGCTGGCGCAATACTACAGCAAGTTGCTGCTTCCGCAGCGCATCCAAATCGTCAACACCACCCAGCTTCAATACAACGCGATGCAGCGCGGCCCGACCGATCTGTTTCTCGCAAAAGAACGCGAGCTCCAGACCGAGCGCGCTTACATCGAGGCGTGGCGCGACTACTGGATCGCGCGCACCGAACTCGAAATGGCGCTCAAAGGTGGCAGCCCGCGCGGTGCTTTGAAAACAACCAAACAACAACGATGAACAACGATAACCACCCACAGCGAATCAACCGTCGCAAATTCCTCACCGGAGCTGTTGCGCTCGGCGGCGGCACCGCGCTTCTCGGCAAGCTCAGCGCCGCCGAAGGTGTGAAGTCCATCGAACCAGACAAAGCGCGCGAAACCAGCGCCCTGGCCAACAAAGACAAGCCGCTCATGGATAGGATTGATCCAAAGCCGACCGAGCCGCCCGGCGAGGCTGGCCGGGACTACACGCCGGTAGTCACGCCTAACAACATTTCATTGCCGTGGAAGATCGTCGGCGGGGTGAAGGTTTACCACCTCGTCGCCGAAGAAGTGGAGCATGAGTTTGCGCCTGGATTGAAAGCGCATTGCTGGGGCTACAATGGCCACGTCCACGGCCCCACGATCGAGGCGGTCGAAGGTGATCGCGTCCGCATTTATGTGACCAACCATCTTCCCGCCGGCACCAGCGTCCACTGGCACGGCTTGCTTTTACCGAACGGCATGGACGGTGTCGCCGGCCT
>JAYVZW010000065.1:0-7498 GCA_043783015.1 Verrucomicrobiota bacterium | reverse complement strand
CGCAGGAGGCCTCAACTCCGGCTGGACCGGCAACCAAATCCGGCCCCCCCCTTGATCCCGCCGCTTTGAAGGACAAGGTCAGCTATTTCTATGGTGCCGACGTAGCCCGCAGTTTCCAGGACAACAAGGTGGACATCAGCATGGAATCTTTTCTTCAGGGACTGAAGGATACAGTTGATAAAAAGCCTTCCAAATACACGAACGAGGAACTCGAAGCGGCAATGAACCAGTTCGCCCAGGCTATGGTCGCCAAGCAACAAAAGGACACGACCGAGGCCGCCCAGAAAAATTCCGTCGAAAGCGATAAATTCCTGGCTGCCAATGCCAAGCGTGACGGCGTCACCACCACCGCCAGTGGCCTGCAATATGAGATCATCAAAAAAGGCGACGGTGCCAAGCCTGCCGCCAGCGACACCGTGACTGTTCATTACCACGGCACGTTGGTGAACGGCAAAGTCTTCGACAGCTCCGTGGACCGCAAGGAACCCGCCACTTTCCCTGTGGGCGGCGTCATCCCCGGCTGGGTCGAAGCCCTCCAACTCATGCCCCTCGGCTCCAAATGGAAGCTCTTCATCCCTTCCAAGCTCGCCTATGGCGACCGCGGAGCCGGCCCGGAAATCGGACCCGGCAGCGCGCTAATCTTTGAAGTCGAGCTTTTGAAGATCGATCCCAAGCAATAAAATGCGACGGGCCGACGGCAAGAAGTGCTGAGAAAACGAGATTGTTCAGCTCGCCGTCACGAGTTATTAAAACGGATGCTTGCAACATTGCGCCGATGGCTCTGGATTGCCTGGAACCCCATGCGGGTTCTCTGGTTGTTCGTCATCATCACATCCATCATCGTGCCTTGGCTGACACGGAACCATCCCGTGCAGGCCCAGCGGGGTGAATGGTATCCGTTTTCGAACTTCCCGATGTATTCGACGTTCGAGCCTACGGCCTATTACGTCTATGTGACGGATGAGAACGACCAGCCCATCCAGCTCTGGCAGACGTTCGGCACCTGGCCCTCGGCGGTGAAGAAAGGTTATGATGCGCTGCTGAAAACCGAGATCAAACGCCTGAAAAAAGAAGCTGAAAAGCAGGGCGGCAAATACTCCAAAAGAATCGTCCAAATGTCCGGTGATGAATGCCGTCCTGCGGGCGATGCCATTCTGCGCCAGTATCGGGACTCCAGCCCCAATCAAGATCAAGTCAAAAAGCATAAAGGCTTCCGGCTGCAACAAGTGGACATCACGCTCGAAGACGGAAAGATTGTGCAGAAAACCAAACGCGTGGGGGATATCTGATGGACGCCAACGCTACACCATCATCCTCCCGCTCCGGCTGGCTCGCCCGTCTCCGCTCGTTGTTCGCCTGGGAGCCTATGCGCCACGCCGCATGGGAAATGTTTTTCTTCCGCGCCGGCATCGCCTGGTGCGCGTGGCCGCCTGTGTCCCGCCCGCTGACCTTCACCAAGCAGCCGGCGCCTCACGGGATCGCCGTGTGGTTTGATGTCACCTTCTGCGGGAACCCGCAAATCATCGCATGGCTCGCGCCGCTCGCAGCCGTCTGTCTGCTGCTCTATGTCTTCAACATCGCGACTGTATTTACGCTGGTGCTCCCGCTGGCGCTGAGCTTCGCGATGGGCGCGCTTTTAAATTCACAAGGCGCGATCAATCACACCGTCCAGATCACCACGGTGGTGCTGCTTTCCCAATGGCTCGCCGCCTTGTGGTGCGCGACCCTGCGCCGCCGCCGGCCCCTTGCAACCGGCACACTCACCAACGAACAGCTTGCCGCAGACTGGGCGCGTCAGGCGGTGATGTCCACGTATGTGGTCTCGGCCATCAGCAAGCTCATCGAGAGCGGCGGTCTCTGGTTCCGTGATACCCACTATTTCGGACTCCAGATCGTCAAATCGAGCGGCATGGCGAAATATG
This sequence comes from Verrucomicrobiota bacterium, assembly GCA_043783015.1. Taxonomy (GTDB): domain Bacteria; phylum Verrucomicrobiota; class Verrucomicrobiia; order Verrucomicrobiales; family Verrucomicrobiaceae; genus VFKE01. Next base: position 5,576 of record JAYVZW010000065.1, on the reverse strand, counting down.
GCGACACCGGTCCCGGCAACGATGTGCAATGGCTGGCGCAATATATTATCGACCATCCCTGGGTGGCCACGATCCTGCTTGGCGCGGCGCTGCCGCTGGAATTGTTCGCCTTTCTCGGAGTGCTCAACCGCCGCATGGCCCTCTTTTTTGGAATCAGTTTTTATATCTTTCACAGCACTGTCACCCAAGTGATGCATCTTGGCTTTGAATATCACAAAATCCTGCTGTTGGTGTTGTTCGTGAATCCGCTTTGGTGGATTGCGCGGGGATTCCAACGTCGAACAATCAACATTGGACATTGAATTGATAAGAGGGTTGTAGCTTGGCATCGCTTTCAGTGTTCGAGGTTGAAAGTTTGATGTTCGACGTTCATGGATCTCCATGCTCCTCGCCTTTCACAAACCCTATGGCGTCCTCTCGCAGTTCACGAAGGAGCATGAGTCGCATCGCACGCTGGCGGAGTTTGGATTCCCAAAAAACGTGTTCCCGATTGGTCGGCTCGACTCGGATTCGGAAGGACTGATTCTACTCAGCGATGAAGCGCATTGGAATGCAACGTTGCTCCATCCCAAGCGCGCGCACGAACGGACTTATCATTCGCAAGTCGAAGGCATTCCCGCAGAGCACGATCTGGAAAAACTGCGGCGCGGCGTGAAGCTGCCGGACTTCACCACCCTGCCATGCAAGGCCCGGCTGCTCGATCCTGCGCCAGAGCATCCGCCGCGCGTGCCACCGATTCGTCAGCGCAAATCAGTGCCTGATTCATGGATCGAACTTAAACTCATTGAGGGCAAGAACCGCCAGGTGCGTCGCATGACCGCCGCCGTTGGTTTCCCGACACTGCGTCTGATCCGCGAGGCCATCGGCGCGCTGAGCATGAAGCCCCTTGAACTGGATGCTGGAATCTGGCGCGAACTATCCGACGAGGAAAAGAAGCTTCTTTCCATCCGCAGCCTGTTTAGCGCTTGAGAAAGAAATGCTCCAGCGCTTCGATCATGCCCTCGCTGGCGGGCTTGTCCGAAACAAAACCACCGCGCTCCCGCACCAGTGCTTTCACGGGTTCAAGCGCATTGCCCGGACAGGCGATATGACCGGCGATGCGACGGTCCAGCATGGTGATGTCGTTGTAATTGTCACCGGCGGCGAACACCCTTTCCGCTGGCAGTTTCAGCAAACGTGAAAGCTCGCGCAGCGCGGTGCCCTTGCTGTAATCAGCGTGACAGAAACGCAGGTAACGGCCATTGCGGTGATAGCCAATATCGGACTGTCTTGCGGTTTTCACCTCGATGACTTTGCAGATTTCGTCCAACTGCGGCTCATCCTTCGCGACGATGCCGACCTGGCCGAAGTCGCCCATGAGAAACTCCGCCGTGGTGTTCACTGCCACATGTTCCTGCATTGATGAAAGAAACCGTGAGTGCTTCTCCACGAAATGATCATGGGCATCACGCGCCTTGCGGTTCCACGAGCCAAAATCGCGCCACGGCTTGAAGAAGCCGGGCCGGTAGATTTCGCACTCCTGCGCGATGATATAATCTGGCAGCATGAAGATGTTGTGCATCGCCAGCCCCTCGAGCGTCTGATTGAGCCCTCGCCCGGTGTTCACCACCCAGGCTGCGCCGCGCCGCTTGAACTCGCGCAGCATTTCCCCCATCGCAGGATGGAACGGCATCTCCCCTTCATGGTTCACAAGGGTGCCGTCGAAGTCGAAGCAAAGCAGAAGAGTGGGCGTGGTTCTGGCCATGAATAAAGCGGATTAACCGTTGTAAAATTTCGGCGACTGCAAAATCTCCGCCACCCGCCATGTGAGCGCTGCGAGCAATATCCATTGCGCCGCGAGATAGCCGCGCGTGATCCATGCGCTGCCGTGACGCAGATGAATGCGCCGCATGATATTCTCCGCGCCCAAGACCAGGCTGAAGGCCAGCGGCAGATAAAGCGAGAGCATGAAGCGGTCGCCATCGCCTCGCGCAATTGGCGAATACCAACCGTAGGCAAGTGAATAAGCGGAGAGACAGCCGACGACAAAAAGTATCGTGGCGATGGTTCCATGCCGGAGGACAAGATGCCCGGCATGTTCCGGCTTCGGAGCGCCCCAGAATAAAAGAACGACCAAGGCCAGCAAGATGAGGGACAGCCACGCGAGATATATGCCGCGCCACTCCAGCACGCCGCGCCAGGGTTTCTGACTGGCGGAATTCTTTGCCACGGGTGTTTGTTTTGGCCAGAAGAATTCAAACGCCTTGTTCCATGTCCCGTCTTTCAATCGAGTGATCGCTTCCTCGCGCGAATGGGTGCGCAGATAATTCGTGAGCGAGGGACGCTCCGCCGGCAGCATCGCCTGGATTTCATCACGCGAATTGTGCTTGTCCATCCAGCCGTAGCAGGTCTTGGGATCGTTGATGGTCTCCGGCCCGCCAAAGCTGTCCATCCACATCCAATAGGCCGGGTAACTGTGGAAAGGGTCGCCGAATTTTTCGTGTGCATGCGCGAGCCTCGGCCCGATGGTCATGAGATGCGCCGCGCCCAGCACGACGATGCCGATCAAATGATTTCTCCAGTGCCAGAGATTGGTGCTGGAGATGACAAATCCGCTCCAGCGGGCCGAGAGCAGTTCCCAAACACAACGCAGTGAACTCACGCCAACAAAGATCATCAGCAGCGGAGAGATGGATCCTTTGGCCATGTAAGCCACACCGCCCAGCACGCCAATCATCCCGTAAATCCAAAGCGAGTTGCGTCTCAATGCACTCACACAGGCCACCCAGGTGAGGAAGAACAAAATAAAATAAAGCGGCTCCGGCTGAAAGTATGCGGAGCGCGGCAACAACGCACCCAGTCCGCCAAGCAACACTAGGTTTACCGCCGCCGGCAATGTGAAAATGCGAAAGGCAGCGATGCCCAGGATGACCAGAAACGTCAGCGTCATGAAGACATTGAACCAGCGGCCCCGGTTAAAGAACTCACGATCCGCCGGTGTGACTTCATCCTCTGCCGAAATCGGCTGGCCGGGATCGGCAATCCATGCTGCGATCCAGGGCCAGAGCGGCTGCACCACGCCCTCGGTGCGATGCGGGAAGAAATCGTAAAGCGGCTGCATAACGCCTTTAGTGAAATCCGGTTTTAAATCAGCCCGGGTTTCCAGCGCGAGCTTCATGTTATGCTTTTGATCGTGCTTCAGGATGTCTTCCCTGCCATTGCGCACCGCGTTGTTGGTCTGTGCGATAAGCAGGCCGCCGATCTTCAGGTAAGTCATCGCAAACAGCGCGATGAATGAAGCAAACAAAAGCCAGCGAAGAAGCGTCCGCTTCCTCCCTTCACTGCGTTTTTCCCGCCGGTGCTCTTCCTGCTCCGTCATGCCAAACTCCGATACGGTCAGCGCAAGGGGCGCACCTTGATCTCCACGCGGCGGTTTAGGGCCTGATCCTCGATGCTGCCTTCGGGCACGAGAAGCCTTGATTTGCCAAGTCCCGCCGCCTGCACGCGCCCGGTATCGAGCCGCAGGGAACGAACCAGCCATTGCACGACTGCGTTCGCGCGGCGCTGACTGAGGGCATTATTGTATTCCGCCGTGCCGAAATTGTCCGTGTGACCTTCAATGATAAAACGATTGTTGGGATTGCGCTGGATGAGCAGACCCAGTTTCATCAGGCTGAGCCGGGCGCTCTCGGCGAGTTCATCGCTGCCGTATTCAAAGAGCAAATCCGTTGGCATCAGGATCGGCGCGGTGCTGGCATTGACCTTGCCGCCACGGTTCACCAGATCATCGAGATTGCTAAAGCCCTGCACACGTTTCGCCGCGTTGTTACCGGCTTCCTGCTGATGATTGAGCCGGTCGATCAGCCTGCTGTCCACGCCTTCATTTTGCTTGTCCGGCGCGGCGGGCAGCACGAGCTGTTTGCTGCTCAGCGGTTTGTTCAATGCGGAACTTTTCAAGGCGCTCGCGGCCGTCATCAGATCAACGCCGGGCAAACTGTCCGCGACCGCAGCCAGTGAAGGAGATGACGCCGGCTGCTGCGCCGTCGGTGTGCTGTCGGGCACGATGAAGTTGGTGATTTTGCTGACCTGCGGCGTGAGATCGAAGGCCTTGTTTTCCGGCAGCAAGTCCACAATGTCCTGGATGTCCGCCTTCACATGCGGCTGCGGCGGCTCGTCTGATGGTGCAAGAATATCCGGCATGTTCTGCACCGCCTTCTGCTCCTTCAGCAACTCCGGGTTGATGGCCACCCTTTCAAAGCGCGGCGTTTCCTGAAGCATTTTCAGTGAGGAGTTTTTTCCAAGCTCAAGATTGCTGAAAAGAAAATATAACCACCAGTGAAATGCCGCGCCCATCACCAGCGCCACGCAGAGCCAGCCGCGCAGACTCCACGACCAGCGCTCCACCTGAAAGGAGGATCGCCGTGTGTTGCTCCACTGGTATGTTGTCGTGGCCATGAGCACTGATGCTAGCACAGCCAATCCCGGGTGGCACGCGGAAAAACCCATTGATGATTTGCCCTTGGCGTCTCCCCCGCCCTCGCTAAGATGCTCATCATGCTCCAGATCGTCTTCAATGAAATCAGTGCCGCCGAACTCTCCAAGCTACCTACGCAGACCCAGTTCGCGTTGCTGGAGGCGCTGAACATCCAGCCTGAGGAAGTCGATCAGGAGGAACGCCTCGCAAATAAATTTGGGGTCCTCGCCCGTGGCAAATCTAAACTCTATCGCTGCCGCGCAGGCGAGCACCGCATTTACTTCGCCGTCGAAGGCGGCAACATCCTCATCCACCGTGTGCTTCACAAAAACACAGTTCAAGATTTCCTCTTCCGCAGCAACCTCGGCACCGCGGGTGAAGACGAAGTTCTCGGCCAGTCGAAAAGCTTTTGGAAGCTAATCGAAGAAGGCGAACGGACGCTGCGGTCGTGAAAGTCAGTTCAGAGCTTTAGCTCGAACTTGCATTGAGGCAGCAGCACGAGCTAAAGCTCATGACTACTTTTTTAGCTCGCCCCATGCCCTTCCAGCTTTTCATCCCGGCCTCGCCCACGGCCACACCGGCTGATATAAACAAACCCCACGCCGCCCTATTCACCCTCGCAAAATCTTCGCCATGATCGCGGCGACCTCCTTCACCTTTGGGCGCAGTTTCGCGACCACTGGACTCCAGGTCACGGCCATCGTTCGCCCAAGCTCCGGCAGCTTTTCGACGTGCGCCGAACCAAGATGTGCTACGGCGAAATCCGGTAGAATGCCCGCATAATTGCCGGATGAAATCGCAAGGGCAATTTGGGAGAACGAACTGCATTCGATCCGCACATCCAGCTTGAAGCCGTGCTTGTCGGCGAGCCGTTCCAGGCTCTGACGCAAGTCGCCCGCGCCTTCCATCAGCGCGAGCGGCAGCGAGGACAGACTCTCCAGCGGACTCGCATTGCCGCCCTTCGTGCGCAAAGCAGCAGGGATAACCAGCACATGCCCGTAACTAAACCGTCCCGCTGTCTTCATTCCCTCGGGCAATGCATTCTGGCGCACGATCCCGATGTCCACCTCACCGTTTTCCAGACCATGCGTGATGGCGGAGGCATTGAGATTCTTGAAGACGA
>JAYVZW010000064.1:0-2492 GCA_043783015.1 Verrucomicrobiota bacterium | reverse complement strand
GAATCCAGCAAAGGGCCACGCCTAGATAGGGGATGATGCCCACGACACAGAGTGTCAGGCCGATGAGCCAGCCGAATTTCAAGCCGAGCAAGCTCAATCCGATGGCCGTGCAAACGCCATTGATCAGGCTCACCACCAGTTGGCCCCGGAAGAAGGCAATGAGATAGCGGTTGATCTCGGTAAGTGTGCCCACGACCTCGTCCTTGAATTTTGAATTACGCAAGGGCACGTAATCCGACCACTTTTCCTTGATCACGGGGCTGTCTGTCAGGAAGTAATAAAGATAGAGCGGCACGATGACGAGCGAAACGAGAAAGCCGAATACGCCGAGGAAACCGCCGACGCTGGATTCGATCACTCCCCAGACGTTCTTCATCAGTGAGGGCAGTTCTTTTTGGATCCATTCGCCATTGATGAGGCTTTGAAAAACGTTGCTCTCGGCGGCCTGCGTTTCCGCCGGGGTCAATGGTTTGTCAGCTGTCATGGGCTGCGCGGGCTTGGATTCTCCAACGCGGAGCAGGTCCAGACCATAGTCTTTGCGAAGATGATCGTTGATCTGGATCGCCCACGTCGCGACCTTGTCTCTGGCCGTGGTGGTGTATCCGGGCAACACCTTGGCCAGTTCCGCGCTCTGCTTGAACACCACCGGAATCACGATCAACAAGACGCCCGCGAAAACGAGACTGGCGAAGCTGAACACCACGAGAACGGACTTGTGCCGCGAAAGCCCCCATTTCATCAAGCGCTCCACCACCGGCTCCAGCAAATAGGCCAGCACACCGGCCACCGCGAAGGGAATAAGCAATGGCTGAAGAAAAGAGATGGTGCGTGTGCCCACATAGATCACACCCACCAGCAGTGCGATGAGCGTTGCGATGCAGACCGCAGTGAGAGCGGTCCAGATCGTGCGGCGTTGGAACAGGCTGGGAATGTTGCGCATGATAAAATTCAAATTTTGCCGAATTGAATGGCTGCAATTTTCTCCGCCATGTCGTGCGTTGCAAGAAATACCAGCTCCACCGTGGCCGCGCGGCTCAGACGGGCCTTCATGGAACGCACCGGTCCTTGGGTGATGCCGTCCACATACGCAGATGCTGGACGCAAGAGCGGCTCCAAATTGATGATCTCCACATCGCTGTCAGTTGATAGCAAAGCACTTTTCCAATGCGATGGCTCCATCACATTCGACCCCACAAGCATCCACGCCGGAGTATCCGCCAGCAAAGGCGATGCACCCATGCTGCGGGCATAAGCCGTGGAACCGGCGGCGGTCGCAACCAGCGCACCATCGGCCACCAATTTTGAGAGACGCTGCACGCTGTTAACGCGCACTTCCATCCATGCGCTCTGGCTCGTGCTGCGTTCCACCCAAGCGTCATTGAAAGCATATTCCGTGCGGATTTGGCCATCCTCGGTTTCGATTTCGATAAACAAAAGCGGCAACTGCCGGAAGATCACTTCATCCGGCGGGAACGCCGCAGCGAACACCGGCTCCGGCGCATTCATCAAGAATCCGAAATGCCCCGCGTTCACGCCAAAGAATGGCAGGCGCTTCCGCCAGTGCTCGCGAATGGCTCGAAGCATGGAGCCGTCGCCGCCCAGCGTCAGGATGAAGTCGGTGTCATGGCCCGATGCGTGCGGCCCGAGTTGGGTGAACCATAGTTGCGCTTTTTCATTGCGCGGATCGGATTCAATCAGGCAATGCCAATCTGTCAAAGTGCCGCGCGACCACGTTGCCGGATTGTTCCCGCGATACAAACCATAGCGCTCAATGTAACGCGCGGCGCGCGGCGTAAGTTGATCCACAGCAGGGCGTCCGTGCAGAAGACATTCGCGGATTTCGCTGCTCGATGACGGCAGCTCCAGGGAGATCACCTCGGCGCGCGGCGGCAGATCTTTGTCATCAATCTTGTGCCCCGGTCGCGTCAGCACAATGAAATGCGAACCTTGCCACAAATCTTCCCCGCGCTCCCAGCCGGTGTGAATCGCGCTCCGGCCTTTTGCGCCGCCCGCGATCCAGTCTGCCCCGACCACATGCCAGACTTCGCCACCCGCAGAGTAGCGTTTTTCCAACTCGTGATTTCGCGTGAAGACGTTCTGTTCGAGGTCAAACAAATCCACGACCACGCGCTCCAAGCCGCCGAAGGTCAGGTCGCACAAGGCCGCGCGGAAAACTCCCGGCACTGTGTTCACACCCGGCTTGTCGGGTCGCGGCCCGCAAGGAACCACGCGCACCTCGTCGAATCGCGCCGCCAGCATCTCCGCGATTCGGCGATGATGCAGACCGGGGGGATTGAAGCTGCCTCCGAAGAGCGCGATGCGGCGGGCCATGCGGGAATGTGGAGGCGGATGCGGACACGACAAACAAAAAATCACTGCGGAATGTGCGGGGTGCATCTTTGTTCCGATGGCACTTTCGCCTTGCGCCGGGCTGCAAACTCCGCACCCTTGCGCTCACATTTTATACCATGCAAAGCCTCTGGAACGACACT
>JAYVZW010000063.1:0-2494 GCA_043783015.1 Verrucomicrobiota bacterium | reverse complement strand
GTGGGATCAACTACCCAGGGCGTTGCCCTGGGCTGGTATGTTACGGCACGTTGTGCCTGAAAGTCTTAACTGCTCAATTCCGGCGCCCAAAACAAATCCGCATCCTTCTCCGCGTAGCTGCGCGTCAGCGAACTGGCACTGGCATCAATGGCATCCATCAGTTTCAGCGAATAGCGCACGTGCTGCACGCGACGCTCCCGCAACTCGGTTCCCACCTTCTTGCACCACGCCTTCATGCTCACATCCTCCTCCAGCAGGAATTCCGCCAACAGGCAATCCACCATGGGACGGAACGGCTCCATCACGTCATACACCAGCGGATCAGCCTGGTAACGCGTGCTGTGGTGCACGCCTAACGCAGGAGATAATCCATGCACCAGCAGACTGCGGTGACACAAGGCCGCGAGCACCGTGTAGCCGTAGTTCAGCATCTGGTTCGGCGCGGTGTTCTCCTTGCGATCTCGGCTGGTGGCGCTCCAGCCAATGCTGGGAAAATAAAGCTGCCAGTAGCGGCGCGCGCAATTCCCTTCATCAATCAGCTTGCTATCCAACGCCCGCTCTAAGTGCGCGCTGTGAAGATCAAAGCGTTGCAGCACCCTCGTCTGATTCAGAGTCTTGCCCCGCAGCATGACGTTCCAGAGCTTTTCATTCAGTCGCCGTGGCCGCTCGCACTGGTGCATGAAAGCACGGGCATCAACCACCCGCTGCAACGGTGCGGTGATGCCGCAGGGCTGGTAGGATTCATTGCAGTGCAGGATGATTCCATCCCCATCCAACACCGCGCCGATGAAGTTGGAACTCATCATCACGCCCCGCGCAGCGATGATCACCGCCCGCAAGTCCTCATGCGGCATCCGATGCTCCGGCGCATCCGGCGTCTTGCAGGTGATGAACCCACGCTCCTTACCCAGCATGGCCCCATGCTGCATAATGTGAAGGATGTGGTAGCTCATGGGTGGTCAGTAGTTAATGAACACGTTTCAATTCAGCAGCGAGAAAAACATCAACCTGGGCCTTTACGACAGTCCCGTTTTGAGATGTCAGCTTCATTTGCCCCGTTCGATTCAATGTATTAAGGCGATAACGGCCCGACGAGATTCTGGTAGTTTCGTTCCCCTTCCTATCGCGAAGAATTCCTTCGTTTGGCAATTCCATCAAGCAACCAGTTTGAAGGAAGCCAACGGCCTTGAAACGTGTCCCAGGAATGACTGACAACCGCTCTTTTAGTTTTTTGAATTCATCGTCAGAAGCCTTTCGGCTCTGGTGTGCATAGACTGGTAAACGCTTCCAATGTCCCGCAGCATCTACATAGAGGTAATAGCCTTGATGAGCTTTTCCCTTGAAAAAAGCGCCGGGAGACTTTGTGCTCTCCTTGAACTCGTCTTCAACTAAAGATGCAGTCGTGGAAACGTCGTTTCCAACCACTGTTGAATCAACCAAATCGTCACTATCTTCTTCCGCATTGCCAGCCAACATGGTGACTTTGAATACATGCGGCCCCACCTTGCCAGCTTTTCCAGGTTTGCGAAGCGACGAACAGAAGTTTTCCCATTCTTCCCGATTGAAATCTCGATAGGTCGTTTTCTTCCCTGCGCCTTCGATCTCGAACTCAGTCCTCAATCGCTCACGCAACCATGAATCGCATATGTCATTGAATGCTTTGGCCAGTCGCTTCGGAGCGAAAGCCAGTGGAACTTGTCGGCATCCAAATAAATCTGGCTTTCGCGACTCTCCACGCCGTTTTGATGCAGCCTCCTCGCCTTCGTCCGCAGATGGTTGAAAACGAATTGTCTTGATCATACCGTCCTTACAGCGCTGCTTGATCCAGTCTCTGAATTCAATTTCGGTCACGTCTGGGTGACCGGCAATATAGGAAAGAATGTCGGACTTGAGCTGAGCCATCCCAGCAAAATGTGTTTCGATATTCTCAGCGTCATCGCGGACCCATTCTGATTTAAATATGGTGTCCTTCTTATCAGTGTTGCTCTCGTAGGCAAGCAACCGGAGTTGCTTCCTGACAGTGTATTGTGGCATGGCAGTTGGCACCCGCATTTTCGCCTTGCTACCAGCAAACAGCTTTCTGTTTTCTTTTTTGAACTTATCCCATGCCTCACACGAGGGCGACACCGCAAGGAAATCTGCGAGGGCGGCTTTCTGCTTTGCATCCACGCTTCGCTTTAGCCAGCGACTAAGCTTTTCGAGATCAAACTCGCGCAACTCGGGATTGTCGGGATTCCTAAATACTAATGCGTCGAGTGTCTTGGAAGCGACCTCATCAACCTGCTGCTTGGATTTACTGTAATGAGTTTCTTCCAACCGCGCCCTCTCAAATGCAACCACCTCTGCATTCACTTCTCCAAGCCTCCGTGCAAGCATCTGTCGAACTGAATTGTTGTCCAGATGAGGCTTGGCCGCATCACGGCGGAAATAGGCATCAAAGAAAGGAGTTGGACGTTTCATGACCTCCTGTTTCGGTTCCTCTTTACTACGTTTC
>JAYVZW010000062.1:0-2499 GCA_043783015.1 Verrucomicrobiota bacterium | reverse complement strand
CCCAGTCTTTCTTGTCTGCGCTACCAGAGCAGGTGACGTTGCCAACCAGACCATCGTTGACAAAGAATACGGTTTCAATGATTTGCTGATTTGGCAGTTGCACCACGAAACTACTTTTGCCTTGGGCGACGGATGAGGATTTGGTGTGGTCCGAACCGAGCAGGTCCTTGGTATTCTCAATGCCCGTGCTATCGATGATTTTTGTCCCGGTGATGCTTCTTGAGGCTAAGTCAACGGCGACACTGTCAACCGAGGGAAGGCGGTTCCAAGCTGCGGATGCAGTGCCCGAAATGCCGAAAGAGATAGCCAAAATAGATAGGCGTGCGAATTTCATAATAATGATTGGATGATGATAAGGACTGCGATTGAAATCTGTAAAATTTACAACCCTCATTGTGAACCATGAACGGGGGGCTTGTAAACACCTATTTTCCGACTTATTGCCTTGGAAAATGACATTTCTATAACAAAGCTTGATTTTTCATCTAAATCGCGGACATCATTGAATTTATGGAATGTCCTCGTTGCGGCACTGTGGCAGCTCCCGCCCCTCATGCTTGTGAGCACTGTGGGTTCAGTTTGGTGGCGATTATGCAGGCTTTTGGCCTGGATTTGGTGGAACTGAAACCCTTTGCCGACGACGCGCACTGTCTCCGCCTGCCGGAAGCGCAAAAGGTGGAAACTCTGATTGCCGAATTTGAAGAGAGGTTCCCCCAGGTCTTTGTCACGATATATCTGGGCGTGCTGCCGCCCCAGCTCTCCGTCCGCGAGCTGGCCTTCCTCCTGCTTAATCGTGGCGTGTTTTCCAACAGTGATCACCGGCGGCTCAATGAACACGCCGTGGCGCTGGTGCTGGATCCGGTCGCCCGCAATGTCGGGTTGATGGCGGGTTATGCGTTAGAGAAAATCTTACCCGTTAAGACGCAGATAAAAATTCTCCGTTCCGTGCGCACCGCTCTCTGGCATGGTGAATACGTCTCGGCCATCGCGGCCGTGCTGCGCGCCGTCGAGAAAACCTTGAAAAAACACTCGCGACGTGAATGGCGCAGTCACTCGCTGCCGCCGGTTTCTACTGAGGATTTTCTGAGTTCATCAGGATTCCGCACCCTGCGATCTTCCTCACCAGGTCACAAACCGGCAAAGGGTAATGAAAGCGCCTCTGAAAGACTTGATGATAATTTTATTGACCGGAATTCATGAATGTGATCCAGAAAATATTTCATCGAGAGCAGCAACTTTTCTCGCCGGGATCCATCTTGACGGCGCTCTGCCTGGCCCTGACAGCGCAGGTTTTTGCAGTGCCTGAAGCCGACAAGCCCGACACGGGGCTTCCGCTTCCAAAATGGATCATCATAGAGGGGCGTCAGGTCGAAGCGGGAACTTTGCCAGCCTTGGGCGGAGGCTTGTGGCCCGATGATTTCAATCCGGACGAAATTATCCATCCGCCCATGGCCTCATCGTTGGCTGAAGGCAGCATTGCGGCCTCCACTGGAGAGCAGGATTTGTGGTTGCGCTTCCTTCCGCGCAGCCTGTTTGGTTCCCGTCGCGTTGCGGAACCTGCACTGGCCGAGCAGCCTCTGACCGAACTTTCAGAGGAAGCCTGGCTCGCCTGTGAAAAAGCCGGCGGCACCACCCGTCTGCTGGACCCGCAAGGGCTGCTTTCAGAGACGCAAAGTGAAGACCTTTCCCGGCTGCTGTCTTTCCATTCCGAGCAGGCCGGCGTGACCGCGTGGATTCTGCTCATCGATGCCCGACAGAAACTTCCGCAAGACGCCGATCTCTCCAAGCTGGCCTCCGGTGAACTGGCCCGCGGCTCATCCTGTCTTGCCGTGTATCCCGTAGGAGCGCCCGAGCGCGCCAGACTGTTCTTCACGCGCAGCGTCACCGAAGCTCCCACCACCGCCTACCTCGAATCCCTCCTCAACGGCTGCATCCGCGAGGCCGGGCTCTCACCCGATCCTGTCGAGCAATTGCAACGCTTCGCCACCCAGCTCTCCATCCGGCTCTTCTGGCTGGAACGAGCCTACCCCGTGCTCAAGCCCAAGCCCAAGGAATCGCCGCAGGTCATCGAAGTGGCGGAGCCCATGAAAGAAGTCACTTCCACCGAGTCCATCGCCACCGCCCCGTCAAAATTTTTCAGCCTGTGGCAGACGGTCAAAAATTATCTGCCCATCGCGGCGGCGCTGATCGTCTTGCTCGTTGTTCTCGTCCTCGCTCTGCTCAGATGGCGCAAGCGCCGTCAGCGCCTGAGTGTATTCCTGCTCCCAGATTTTGATCCTCAGCACGAAACCCGTTACGGCGGGCAGCACTGCGGCGGCTGCGGCACCTCCATCAACTTCGGCTGACACGCGCAAAGTTTTTTTGGTGGAGGTAAGCGGATTCGAACCGCTGACCTTCTCATTGCGAACGAGACGCTCTACCAACTGAGCTATACCCCCACTTGTTTGCCGATCAAATAATCAAAGCTCACTATGTGCTGCTCCAACTTCGCAGCAAGCG